>JAIEMH010000173.1 GCA_019752245.1 Flavobacteriaceae bacterium | reverse complement strand
TGCTCTTCCGATCTTTGACGAATGGTTACATAAAGTTGACATGTAGTAGATACAATTGAGCAACAAAATTCATAAAATTTCAAAATGAAAATTAATACCGCCGAATTTATAATTAGTAATTCTGATGTCAGTAAATGTCCGTTAGAACGTATTCCTGAATATGCTTTTATTGGACGTTCCAATGTTGGAAAATCGTCATTGATAAATATGATTACTAATCATAAAAATTTGGCAAAAACTTCTGGAAAACCTGGAAAAACTCAATTGATTAATCATTTTAAAATTAATTCTAATTGGTTCTTGGTTGATTTACCTGGATATGGTTACGCCAGAGTTTCTAAGAAAACAAAACAAGTATTTCAAGAATTTATTACCGATTATTTTGAAAGTAGAGAACAACTTGTTTGCGCTTTTGTATTAATTGATATTCGTCTTGAGGCACAAAAGATTGATTTGGAATTTATAGAATATTTGGGAGAAAGCGGAATTCCATTTTGTATTGTTTTTACAAAAGCAGACAAAATAAGTAAAACTAAAATTGACTCACACGTCGCAGCTTATAAAAAACAACTTCACGCTAACAACTGGGAAGAAATTCCACCATATTTTATAACCTCAGCAACAGAAGGAACAGGAAAAGATATACTTTTAAACTACATTGAAGAAATTAATGTTGATGTTTACAAAGATTTGAATGAGTTTTAAAACACAAACAAAAAAGGTTCTCAATGAGAACCTTTTTTTATGCTTTTAAATCCAATTTTTCTGCAAAATAATCACAGAAGTCTTTCATTGTTCCAGTCATTTTTTCATCTTGCGTTGCGCGTTCAAAAGTATCTGCCATGGCAACTAATGTCTGGTGAAAGAAAATTTTCATTTCGTCTACCGGCATGTCTTTTGTCCATAAATCTATACGCAAGGTTTCTTTGGTATTGCTATCCCAAATAGACAACAACATGGCTTTGGCTTCTTCTAGTTGCACACCACCATCTTGTGCTGTCCAAGTTAATTTTTCGGGAACTCTATTTTCGTCTAATTCTACTAAGAATTTTATTTCTGAAGTTATTGTGCTCATTATTTTTTAGGTTTGTATTTAGATTTTTCAAAAATTTGTTTTGCGTCCATTTTTATTAATTCTTGAACGGTAACTTGCGGATTGTTTTCCATAAACGAACGGACAATTTGCCATCCAATCCATTGCCCTACTCTTCCCGGTGACTCGTTATCTATTTCTAAATAGAATTTTGAAAACGGTGCTAGGTTTATAAATCGGTTGGGCAATTTAGAATCGGAACTGAATAATAATTTATCATTAATAAAATATTCCCACATATAAGCCTCATTTTCTTTGCTCCACTTTATTTGTTCTTCAGTATATCCAATTCGTTCTGCATCAGTATACTCAGGAAGCAAAATGTCTTTAAGATATAATTCTTTACCAGAAAAAACCATTAACGACAACAAATCTTTGTCTCTTGGAGGTGTTAAAATTCCGAATGCGAAACTAGTTACAACATCAGGCAACATCTGTCTTTGTTCAAAGTTTTGTCTTAAATAGGCTGGAAACTCAGAATAGAATTTATGCTCTTTACCTAAGTACAATTCTAATGCAATTATCAATTTATCTTTAGCATAAATAGTTTTATATTGGTCATTCATGTCACCAATTGCTGTGTAAATCTGAGGCGTAATTACAGTTGGAAAATAATATTTTATGTGCTTGAACAAGTCTTCAATTTCTTGTTGTTCTGAATTGAAATTTTTATATTTTTTTTCAACTTCAGCATATAATTCTCTCCATTGTTCGTTTCTAATTTTATTAGTCCAAACGCTATCTGGAACACCTGACGGAAAAAACTCAGGATATTGAGCTTTTACAGATGTTAAATCATTTGGATTTGCATCAAAGAAAGCTTGTTCAAAGCGATGCAACTTCATAGAAACAGGAATTTCTTCTATAGCTTTTTCAATTTTACTTTTTTTATCGCAAGAAAAAAACAAAAGACCAAGTGTTGCAATATAAATGTATTTTTTCATTCTATATTTTTATATTTTTGCAAATATACATTACGGATTTTTAAATCTTCTAAATAAAATGTCAAAAACTAGTACAATTCAAGTTGATAAAGTAAACGAGCATATTGTTAATTGGCTTAAGACTTATGCAGATAACGCAAAAGTGAATGGTTTTGTTGTGGGAATTTCTGGCGGAGTTGATTCAGCTGTAACTTCTACGCTTTGTGCACAAACTGGTTTACCTACATTGTGCGTAGAAATGCCAATACATCAAGCCCAAAATCAAGTAAGTCGTGGCAGAGAACATATTGATCAACTTCAAAAAAAATTTCCAAATGTAAGTCGAGCTGAAGCAAATTTAACTCCGATTTACGAAGCTTTTAAATCAGAAATGCCTTTAGCTGCTGACGAAACAAAATATCATTTATCGTTAGCCAACACAAGAGCGCGACTTCGAATGACAACTTTATACTATTTTGCAGGTATAAATGGTCTTCTAGTTGCAGGAACTGGAAATAAAGTGGAAGATTTTGGAGTAGGTTTTTATACAAAATATGGCGATGGTGGAGTCGATTTAAGTCCAATTGCCGATTTGATGAAAAGTGATGTTTATGCGCTTGGTCAGTATTTACAAATTCCAAATTCGATTCAAAAAGCAGCACCAACTGATGGGCTTTTTGGTGACAATAGAACCGATGAAGACCAGCTTGGCGCAAGCTACGACGAATTGGAATGGGCGATGCTTGAGGATGAAAAAGGAAGCACCACAAATGATTTTTCTGGAAGAGAAAAAGAGGCTTTTGACATCTATAAAAGATTAAATTTCGTGAATAAACACAAGATGAATGCCATACCTATTTGTGAGATTCCAAACAGTTATAGAATATAATTTAACATTGATTTACAATTATTTGCATTTTTTGCTTAACTTTACATTTAGATTTATAAATAAGTATTTTCAAAAAAATTAAAATTATGATAAATGTTTGTCTTGCCGATAATTATCCTGTGGTACATTATGGCGTAAAATCATATTTTAAAGACCATCCTGAAATTAGTGTGGTTTCTAACGTTGGAAGTTTTTACATGGTTCCTGACGCTTTAAGAAACAAGGAAATTAATGTTTTGGTCATTGACCTAGAATTGGATGGATTAAAGAGTATTTATGAGTTGAAAGCAATCATTAAAAACTTTCCAAATACTAAAGTTTTAGTTTTTACAAGTTTAAACGAACAGATTTACGCTCCTAATGCTATTAAAGCTGGTGTTTCTGGATATGTACATAAATCTTCAAAACTTGAAACTCTTGGAACTACAATAATTCGTGTTCACCAAGGAATAATAATGATGAGCGATGCCATCAAGAAAAATTTAGCGCTAATTGCCAAGCAAAATAAAAGCGAACGCCTCTACAGAAAATTATCCAATAGAGAAATTGAAGTTTTACGTTATTTGTGTGACGGAAAGAAAAATAACGAGATTTCTAAAGTTCTTGGATTGAATGAAAAAACAATATCGACTTATAAATTAAGACTTTTACAAAAACTAAATGTTACTAATTTAGTAGATTTAGTAAATAAAGCTAAGACGTTGGATATCGTTTAAGATATTAGAATTTAAATATTATATAAAGCTCAAATTTCAATAAGAAGTTTGAGCTTTTTTAATTATGTCTTGAAATCACTCTACCTAGTTTTTTGGAAAACATATTGGTCAATCCTAAATAATCGACTACCATAGAAAGTGTTTCAGAATTATCAATTTCTATTTCTTGAGTTAATGACGATTTTAATTCGTCAATTATTTTATTTACCAGAAACCAACGCAAAGTAAGAATTGTTTCAGTTACGTATTGACTTATAGTTTCGGTCTTTTGTTTTACAAATATATTTTTTGCTTCCCAATTACCTAAAACATCACGTTCGTCATTCATTAAAATCGAAGTTACTTCTTGTGATAATTCTGGTTCTAAGTGTGACAAATATTGATCCAACTCGAAGGATTCATTTTGGTTAAAATAAGCAATCAAATTATTGTAAATAGCTCTAAATAATGGATTAGCCAACTCAGTTTCATCTTCTTGAAGACTAAGAAAAATACGCTGATGCACTTTATATTTATTCATTTCTTTTACCTCAACCATTTCTCCATTCTCATTTGCTTTTAAGAGAATATCTTCGAAATCGTCTTCTACATTTCCGTAAATTAGTAAAATTTCGATGATTTTATGCTCAAGTTCATATTGAATATCAATATTAGCGGCAACTACAGGATTCTCATTTTTAACAACTTCAAATGCAGTTTGTTCTTCTTTATGCTTTTTTCCTAAATCGGAAATATCTTTTTTAACAAGTTGTGCCAAGGTATTAAAAAGTACATCTTCGGAAATATCCATAATTCTAGACGTTTCTTTGATATAAACTTCGCGTTTAATTCTATCTGGAATTTTAGAAATACTGGCAACCATATCACGAATCAAATCGGCTTTTTTGATAGGATCATTCTTGGCATCTTTCATTAAAAGTGATGCTTTGAATTGGATAAAATCCATAGCATTTTCTTCAAAATACTTGATTAAATCTTGTAAAGGCGTTTTCTTGGCGAAACTATCTGGATCTTCACCATCCGGAAATGTGCATACTTTTACGTTCATTCCTTCTTCAAGAATCAAATCGATTCCTCTAATAGAAGCTCGCAAACCTGCAGCATCTCCATCAAAAAGTACGGTAACATTTTTTGTCAAACGATTTATCAAACGAATTTGATCTGGAGTTAAAGCTGTTCCAGACGAAGAAACCACATTTTCAATTCCGGCTTGATGCATTTGAATAACGTCGGTGTAACCTTCAACCAAATAACAATTGTCATTTTTTGCAATGGCTTGTTTGGCATGAAAAATTCCGTACAGCACTTTACTTTTATGATACAAATCACTCTCGGGTGAATTGAGGTATTTGGCCGCTTTTTTATCGTTAGTTAAAATTCGTCCTCCAAATCCTAAAACTCTTCCACTCATGGACTGAATTGGAAACATAACACGACCTTTAAATCGGTCAAATTGTTTGTCTTCTCCAACAATTGTCAATCCGGTTTTTTCTAGAAATTCTAATTTGTATCCTTTTCCGAGAGCTTCTTTGGTCAAAGCATCCCATGTTGAAGGTGAATATCCTAAACTAAATTTCTTGATGGTTTCATTGGTGAATCCGCGCTCTTTAAAGTAAGAAAGTGCGATTGCCTTTCCTTCTTCAGAATTCAATAAAATATCTTGAAAATATTTGGATGCAAATTCAGAAACCAAAAATAAACTTTCACGTTCGTTAGCAACTACTTTATCTTCATCAGATAGCTCAGTTTCTTCAATTTCGATGTTGTATTTTTTGGCTAAATACCGAATAGCTTCTGGATAGGTAAACTGCGAATGTTCCATGATGAAAGCTATGGCATTTCCGCCTTTTCCAGAACTAAAATCTTTCCAAATTCCTTTGGCAGGCGAAACCATGAACGAAGGCGAACGCTCATCAGAAAACGGACTCAATCCTTTGAAATTACTACCGGCGCGTTTTAATTGTACAAAATCGCCGATAACTTCTTCTACTCGAGCCGCTTCGTAAACTTTATCTATGGTTTCTTTGGTTATCACTTTTTAGGTTCTAAGATTAAAGATTCTAAGGTTTCAAAGTTAAAAGTTTTTTTACCATTATTGCACGAATTAAAGCAAATAAAAAAGGCATCCTTAAAATAAAGATGCCTTTAGAAAATATAACTAACCCAACAAATTTTTAATTGAAATCGAATCGAACTCCTAATGAAATGTTGTTTTGCTTTACTGCGTTGTTCTCAAACATTGGATTCAAATCATACTTTACATACAAGCTTGTTTCTTTGTATCCAAGATATGCGCTGACTCCATAAACAAAATTGTTCACATTGAAATCTCCTTTTTCTTTGACTGTAATATCGTTTCCATCTACATCTTCAAATTTTTGAAATTGTTTTGACTTGATTCTAAGTCCAGCATAACCTCCTAATCCTAAACGAACACTTTGGTGTGATTGAAAAAACGCTTTTCCATCTTTAGATTTGTTTTTAGAAAAATCAAACTCTAAATGTAATGGCGCTACCAAATACACATTTCTAAAACGAGAATCGTCTAATTTTGTTCCGCTTACTTGAAGGTCGGTTTGATCACCATTTTTAACAAAAACTCTATTGTCTGTTGGACGAAGGTTATTGTACATAACAGAATATCCATATTTTAAATGCAATAAATTGTTGTTTTTAAGCAATCTAGTATTGTAAGTAGTTCCCCATTCGTAAAAATGTGAACCCCAATATCTAAAATCGGAACCAGCGACTTTTCCATCTGTCGCTAAATTATTTACACCTGCGGCAAATACAAATTGTGAAGTTGTTCTTTTTTCAGATTTTTGAACGGTATCATTTTTAGTTTTCCAATTAAATGAAATACTGTGCTTTTTAGAATATTCTGCCAATTTCCCATCGACTTTTGCTTGTACTAAATCTTTCAGTTCCTCTTGAGCCACAGCAATTCTATTTTCTATAATAGTTGCTCTTGCCTCAGCCAATTTTTTCTTTTTTTCATCGGCTTGCTCTTTGGTAATAGTTCCTTTTTCTAACTGAACATTTACTTCTTCAACTTCGATTTTTAATGTAGCTTTTTCTTCAGCAGTAATTTTTTCTATTTTATCTCCAATAGCTTTTGCTTTTGCTTCAAAAGTTTGATTGGTCTGATCGCCTTTTTGATTTTGATCTTGTGCTAGCAGTTTGCTTGCAAAAAGGCATAGTGATAGTGCTAAGTAAATTGTAAAATTTCTCATGACGTTTGATTTTTAAATGATTAATTGATGATTTTTATTCTTGATTTCTAGTAGCAAGTGCCACTTTTACTTCTTGGTAATTTTTACTAACTCTGTTTATTACTTTTTCTCTAAATGTTTGGTCTAATTCTCCGTCGACTTGAGACAAAAGACTGTTGGCGTTTACTTTTACTTTGGGTTTTGGTGTTGATTTTGGTGTTTTCTCAACCGATGCTAATAAATCGTCTACGTTTACTGTACTTGGTTTTGAAAC
>JAIEMH010000359.1 GCA_019752245.1 Flavobacteriaceae bacterium | reverse complement strand
GTCCCACGAAGCTGAGGAGAAATCATACACTTTTACAATATTCAAAAAAAGGTAAACTGCTCCTGCCTCCTTGTGATATTTTTAAGTTAACACTTTAAAGATTTTGAAGTTTGTTATATCCTAATTGCCAATATTATCGCTAGTTTATTGACCTTATTGGCATTTTCTCCAGATTATTTTTCTGTTAAATTAGAAATTGATAAAGAATTGTGGAAGAAAATGATAAAGTATGGAATGCCAATTCTAATTGCAGGAATTGCATTTGCCGTAAACGAACACTTGGATAAAATTTTACTAAGTAAGATCTTGCCGTTTAAAATTGCAGCAGCTGAAGTTGGAGCATACTCAGCGTGCTATAAAATAGGTTTGTTTATGGTGTTATTTCGTACAGCATATACACTTGGAATTGAACCATTCTTTTTTAGTCATGCAGGTAATGAAAATGCACCACAGACTTATGCAACTATCACAAAATATTTCGTGATATTTGGTTCATTTATGTCATTGGGAATTATTGTTTTTGCAGATGTCATTAAAATTTTATTATTAGATAACCCACAATATTGGGAAGCTATGAAAATAGTGCCACTTATTATTTTTGCCAATTTCTTTCTTGGTATTTACACTAATCTTTCGGTTTGGTATAAGATAAAAGATAAGACAAAGGTTGGAGCATATATTTCAATTGTAGGAGCAATTGTTACTTTAGGATTAAACTTTATTTTAATTCCATACATCAGTTATTTAGGATCTGCAATTGCAACAATTGCAGCTTATGGTAGCATGATGTATATTTCTTATAGATTGGGACAAAAGCATTATCCAATTCCTTATGAATTAAATAAAATAGTAGGTTACTTAGGAATTGCAATTGTGCTTTCATCATTATCATTTTATATTCCAATATTTAGAAAAACTTATATCTTTGGTATACTATCGCTTATCTTTTTCGGATATTATACATATAGAAATGAGAAAGATCTTATTTTAAGAATTTTAAGACGAAAAACTAAATAAAAAGATAAAATATTCATGCAAATAAAAATCATCAATAAATCAAACCACGATTTACCAAATTACGAAACCATTGCTTCAGTAGGAATGGATTTACGTGCCAATATATCGGAACCAATAACATTAAAATCGTTAGAAAGAACCATTGTAAAAACTGGACTTTTTATTGAATTACCAATAGGTTACGAAGCACAAGTTCGTCCAAGAAGCGGATTGGCTGCCAAAAAAGGAGTTACCGTTCTAAATTCACCAGGAACAGTCGATGCCGATTATCGTGGCGAAATTGGAGTAATTTTAGTAAATTTATCCAATGAAGATTTTGTAATAGAAAACGGCGAACGTATTGCCCAATTAATTATTGCAAAACACGAACGTGCTGAATGGATTAAAGTTCAAGAATTATCAGAAACTTCAAGAGGTGAAGGCGGATTTGGTAGCACTGGCGTGAAGTAGTAAAAGTTCATTATACAATATACAGTTTACATAATACAAAAATAAGATGAAAATAATAGTACCAATGGCAGGTCGTGGTTCAAGACTTCGCCCACATACATTAACAATTCCAAAACCATTAATTCCCATTGCCGGAAAACCAATTGTACACAGATTGGTTGAAGATATTGCCGCAGTTTTAAATCAAGAAATTGAAGAAGTTGCTTTTATCATTCACGAAAGTTTTGGTAAAAAAGTAGAAGAAGAATTAATTGCGATTGCTCAAAAATTAGGCGCAAGAGGAACCATTTATTATCAAAATGAAGCGCTTGGAACCGGTCACGCTATTATGTGTGCTAAAGAATCGTTAAGTGGTCCAGCCGTTATTGCTTATGCAGATACTCTAATTCGTGCCGATTTTGATTTGGATAAAACTGCCGATAGCGTTATTTGGGTAAAACAAGTTGATCAACCGGAAGCTTTTGGAGTTATAAATTTAAACGAAAATAACGAAATAGTTGAACTAGTTGAAAAACCAAAAGAATTTGTTTCAGATTTGGCCGTTATTGGAATATACTATTTCAAGGATGTAGCCGTTTTAAAGAATGAATTGCAATTGGTTCTAGACAACAATATTATCCATGGTGGCGAATATCAAATTAATGATGGTATTAAACAAATGATGGCAAAAGGCATGAAATTTGTACCAGGAAAAGTTGATGAATGGATGGATTGCGGAAATAAAGATGTAACGGTAGACACCAACAACAGAATGTTGAATTTCTTGCACAATGACGGAATTCATTTAGTTGATTATGATGTTAAACAAGAAAATTCAACCATAATTCCGCCATGTTATATTGGAGAAGATGTGGTTTTGATAAACGCTACTGTTGGTCCGAATGTGTCACTTGGAAAAGGTTGTCACGTAATTGACAGTACGATTAAAAATAGTTTGATTCAAACACATGCACATATTAAAAATGCCAATTTAGATAATGCTATGATAGGAAATCATGCTAGTTTTGATGGTAATTTTACAAGTATCAGCATTGGAGATTATTCTATTTTAGAATAAATATACGTTTCCTAAAATGGTTTTAAACTAATTAGGAATTATAAAAAGCAGATGAAAAAAATAGTTTTATTTAGTTTCTTTTTCGGAACATTTTTTGTTCCAGCAATTCTTTTGGCTCAAACCGAACCAAAGGATACGTTGGCATTGGCAGAAAATAAATTTGAAGAATCTTTCTATGAGTCGTTGAAGCAAAAAGGAATTCAAAACTATGACAAAGCTGTTGATGCATTAGAAAAATGTCAAAACTTGCAACCTAACAATGCTGTGGTTTATTTTGAATTGGGGAAAAATTATTTAGCCTATAAAAAATATCCTCAAGCTTACGAAAATTTTGAAAAGGCAACCAAAATTGATCCAACCAACAGATGGTTTTGGAACGGAATGTACGATGTAACTTATGAAACGCAAGACTATAATAAATCGATTGCGATTGTTCAGAAGTTAATAGAGTTTAAGCCAGATTTTAAAGAAGATTTGGTATCGCTTTACATGAATACGCAACAATTTGACAAAGCTTTAGATTTGATAAATGAGTTAAACGAAACTGTTGGAAAATCTGAAAAACGCGAATTATACAAAGCAGATATCCTTCGAGATACCAAATATCAAGGTTCGGAAAAAGCCAATCTTATTGATAAAATAAAAAAGAATCCAAAAGATGAAGCCAATTATATTGCTTTGATTTACATGTATTCGCAAAGCAATCAAGAAGAAAAAGCACTTGAAGTAGCCAAACAATTAGAAAAAGAAATTCCAACATCAGATTGGGCACAAGTGAGTTTGTTTAAATTTCATTTGAATAATAATGATGGAGCAAAAGCTGCAAAAGCGATGAATATTGTTTTTGCTAGTGATAAAATAGATAAGAAAATTAAACATAGAATGTTGAATGAATTCTTGCTATTTACAAGAAACAATCCGCAATATGACAAAGAGTTAGAAAAAGCCATTAGCTATTTTGACAACGATAAAGAGGTCAAAGTTGCTAAAGAAATTGGTAAATTCTATCAGTCTAAAAACGATTGGAATAATGCGATTAAGTATTATGAAATGCATTTAAAAAGTGCAAATGACGACATGGATACCATTTTGTTATTATTGCAAGCTTACACAGAAAGTCAACAATTTGATAAATTGGTAAAAGTATCCGAGCAACAAATGCAGCTTTTTCCAACACAGCCACAATTGTATTACTATAATGGATTGGCAAACAATCAATTAAAAAACTATAAAAAAGCTAAGGATGTTTTAGAATCTGGAATGGATTTTATTATAGACGATGTAATTTTAGAAATAAATTTCAACCTTCAACTTGGTGAAGCATTCAATGGTTTGGGCGATATGAAAAAGAAAGACAGCTATTTTAGCCGCGCGAACGAATTGATTAATAAACAGAAAAAATAATATTCTAAACTCCTCTTTTGGGAACAATTTCATGAAAAAATATTTAGCAATTTTATTGATTATTGTACTTTCTTCTTGCAAATCTAAAGCAGTTTTAGCTGAAGGAAGTGCCAGCAATTTATTAACGGCAGAAAAAATTATTGAAAACCATTACAACAATAAAACCGATTTTTCTACATTATACATAAAAGCAAGCGCAAGGTATCAAGACGATAAACAAACGCAGAATGTGCAAGCTGAAATTAAAATTAAGAAAGATGAAAAAATATTGGTAAGCATTCGTGTTCTTGGTTTTACAATGGCGAAAGCATTAATTACGCCAACGTCGGTTCAGTATTATGAAAAGATAGGAAACAAATATTTTGAAGGCGATTATACTGGATTAAGCAATTGGCTTGGCACCGATTTGGATTTTCAAAAAGTACAAAACATGTTTCTAGGAAAAGCAATGGACGATTTACATAAAGGCAAATATGCAGTTTCTATCATGGAAAAATTTTATAAATTGGGTGGAAATTCAGATGCTAAAACCGACAAATCATTCTTCTTTGAAGGCGAGAATTTCTTATTAAAAAGACAAGAAATCAATCAAGTTCAGCAAGAAAGAACATTACAAGTTGCTTATCCTGATTATAAAAAATACGATCAAATGATTTTACCACTATCTTTGGCAATTGATGCCAAACAGAAAGACGGAAAAACCAATATTGATATAGAATACAAAAACAGCACCTTCAACGAAGACCTTTCTTTTCCTTACAGTGTTCCTGAAGGTTATGAAAGAATTTACATTGATAAGAATTAATTAGTATGCAAAAAAAAATAATTACATTACTTTTTATTTGTTTGACTTCATTTAGTTGGAGCCAACAAACGCAAGAAGAACTTGAACAAAGAAAGTCTAAAATTCAAGATGAAATTCGCGAAAAAGAGCGAATGCTTCAGGAAGTTAGAGGTCAAGAAAAATCGGTCGGAAAGCTGTTGCAAATTCAGAAGGAAAAAATTGGACTAAAAGAAAAATTAATTAATACTACTGCAAAACAAACCAAGTTGTTGAGCAACGATATGTACATTAATCAGGTTCAAATTAATAAATTGAAAAAGGATTTAGTGGTTTTAAAAGACGACTATGCAGAAATGATTTTGAAGTCGTACAAAAGTCGTTCGCAACAAAGTAGGGTAATGTTTATGTTGTCGTCTGAAAACTTCTTGCAAGCATACAAACGATTGCAATACATGAAACAATATTCTAGCTATAGAAAGATGCAAGGTCTAGAAATTAATGACAAGACAGATAAATTAGCCAATTATAATCTAAAGCTAAGTGGTCAAAAAACAGAGAAAGAAAAACTACTTGCAGAACAAGAAAAACAACGTCAAGATTTAGAAAAAGAAAAGATTGAGCAAGAAAAAATTGCTAATAGTTTAAAGAAAAACAAAAAGCAAATTACAGCTGAAATCAAGAAAAAGCAACAAGAATATAGAAAAATTGATGCTCAAATTCAGCGATTAATTAGAGAAGCAATTGCCGAGGCAAATAGAAAAGCTGCTGCAGCAAAAGCAAAAGCAAATCCAAAAACAACAACAGCTGCCGAAACTAAAGCTATTGAAACATCAACCAAAATTGTATTAACACCAGAAGGACAGTTAATATCTAATAATTTTAAAGCCAATAAAGGACGTTTGCCTTGGCCAGTAGAAAAAGGTGTAATAACATTAGGTTATGGCGATCAACCGCATCCTGTTTATAAAACATTAATAATTCACAATAGTGGAGTAGAAATTACAACTGATTCTGGGTCAAATGCAAGAGCAGTTTTTAATGGAGAAGTAACCAAAGTAATTGTAATTTCACCATTAAATAAAGCGGTTTGTATTCAGCATGGTGACTTTTTTACAGTGTATCAAAATTTAAGTTCTGTGAGTGTAAGTGCTGGAGATAAAGTCACTACAAAACAATCTTTGGGTAAAGTTAGAACCAATGCAGAAGGAAAAACTATTTTGAAATTTATGATTTCTCAAAATACAGCTTATGCAAATCCAACTACTTGGTTAAACAGATAATAAAAGCATAAAAAAAACGCACAAAGAGCATTTTGATACTTTTTGTGCGTTTTTTTATGCTTTTTAGTTACTAGATAAATAAAGCTTTCAGTTCTGTAGCTTCATGCGGATTCATTTTTCCAGCTAAAACCAAACTCAATTGTTTTCTTCTTAAAGCAGCATCAAATCTAGATTTTTCTTCTTCTGTTTCTGGTACTAATGCAGGAACTTCAACTGGATTTCCTGTTTCATTTACAGCTACAAAAGTATAAATGGCTTCGTTTGCTTTGGTTTTACTTCCAGATTCTCTGTCTTCTATCCAAACGTCTAGAAAAATTTCCATAGAAGATGTAAATGCTCTTGAAACTTTGGCCTCAATGGTAACAACGCTTCCTAACGGAATAGAACGGTTAAAAGCTACGTGATTTACAGAGGCAGTAACTACAATTCGTCTTGAATGTCTTCTTGCAGCGATACTTGCAGCTCTGTCCATTCGAGCCAATAATTCGCCACCAAAAAGGTTGTTTAATGGATTGGTTTCGCTTGGCAGAACCAAATCGGTAAGTATCGTTAAGGAATCTATTGGATGTTTTGGAGTCATGCTTTTTTTTACAAAGATAGTTATGAGAAACTAGAATGCAAAAATAAAAATGGATTACTGCTACTCCTGACAGTAATGGAAATCTTGCTTTAACTTGTTGCCAAACAAGTTAAAGCAAGATTGTATTGTATGGCAGGAATTACCTTTGTAAATAAAAACTACTGTTTGGGTTCTAAAAACAAAAAATCCCGAAATAATCGGGATTTTTCTATAATTCTTCAATCAACAACCAAGCTTCTGGATTGTGTGATTTTTTTATTCTTTGCATCTCTTTTTGAGCTTCGCTGTAGGAGTTGAAACTTTCATAGATAACAGGATATAATCCGTGTTTGTTTTTCGGAATTCTTTTAGCTGGATAACCCAATTTAAGCAATTCGCCATAAATTTTTAAAGCATTTTCTTCTTGACGAAATGCACCAGCAACGATATGATAAGGCATTTTTCCGTTAGAAACGGTTAACGTAACTGTCGGCAACGGATTGGAAATAAAGAATGTTGCTTCTTGTATTTTTTGTTCTACTTGTTTCTGTACTTTAGTTTGAACGGCTAAAGTTTGTTGTTGTACTTGTTCTTGATAGAATTGATTTCCAAAAAATCCTCCGGTACCAAGTATTCCTATTCCAACTACAAAAATGGCAGCATATTTAAAGAAATTGGTGCCTTTTTTAG
>JAIEMH010000329.1 GCA_019752245.1 Flavobacteriaceae bacterium | reverse complement strand
TTGGCAATTAAAATAAAGAATAGTCCAGAAACCAATCCTACTCCAAGAATTAATCCGATATATTTTAATGGATATCTGCCTATAAAAGCTAACATAATTACCATTGCAAAAATCAATGCTGCTGTAGAAAAGTTAGCAGGAAAAATCAATCCAATAGTAATTAGCACCGGAATCCATAGTTCCATAAATGACAACTTAAAATCAGGCGCAGCTTCTCTTGTTTTTGACAAATACCTTGCAACAAAAACATACAGCACAATTGCTGCCAAAGTTGATGTTTGAAATGATATTCCGATAAAAGGTATTTGTATCCAACGGCTAGCATTTGCTCCATCAATAACGGTTCCTTTTACTAAAGTATAAACCAATAAAATCCAAACAATTGGCAAAGCAATTCTTGAAATCCCTCTAAAATAATGGTACGGAATTTTATGAACTTGATAGATAATTATAAATCCAATAAAAATATGAATAGCATGTTTCAATAAATACGTAAGTGCATTTCCTGATCCATGCCGCATGTAAGCCAAATTACTACTCGCACTAAAAACCGGCATAAAAGAAAACAACGCCAAAAGAGCAACAAATGCCCAAATGACTTTATCTCCGTGTAGTCTGTTTATTAGTTCTTTCATTTTTTGTTTATGCGTTTAAAGGTTTATGAGTTTAAAAGTTCTATAAATTTCTAACTTCTCTTTTAAACTGGTTTCCTCTGTCTTCATAGTTTTCAAACAAATCAAAACTAGCGCATGCTGGCGATAACAAAACGGTATCTCCTTTTTCTGCTATATGTCTAGCTGTATTTACTGCATCGTGCATGTTGTCTACTTCAACCATCATGTCTACTATGCTACCGAAAGCTTCAATTATTTTTTTATTTTCTACACCAAGACAAATAATGGCTTTCACTTTTTCATGAACCAAAGCCATCAACTCTGTATAATCGTTTCCTTTATCAACACCTCCAAGAATCCAAACGGTTGGAGTTGTCATGCTATCTAGAGCAAAAAAAGTTGCGTTTACATTAGTAGCTTTACTATCATTGATGTACTGGACGTTTTGAATTTTTAGCACTTTTTCTAAACGGTGTTCTACTCCTTGAAAATTTGACAAACTCTCACGAATAGTCTGTTTTCTGATGCGCAAAATATTTGCCACAGAAGTCGCTGCCATAGCGTTTTTCATGTTGTGTTTTCCCTCAAGTGCTATTTGAGATGTTTCCATTAAAAACTCTTCTTCGTTGATGTTGATTTCCATAGTATTTTTGTTTAGATATGCTCCTTTTTCAAGTTGTTTTGAAATTGAAAAGGGTATTAATTGTGCGTTTACTTTATTATTTTTTAACCAATTTTCGATAGCTTCATCATCTGCATCATAAATGAGGTAATCGTCTTTGGTTTGATTCATTGTTATTCTAAATTTTGATGCGATATAATTTTCATATTTATAATCGTATCGATCTAAATGATCTGGACTTATGTTGGTAAGTATGGCGATGTGCGGCTTGTACTTTATAATTCCGTCCAATTGAAAACTGCTTAATTCCAGCACATACAAATCATAATTCTCTTCGGCTACTTGCCATGCAAAACTTTTCCCGATGTTTCCTCCAAGTCCAACATTCAATCCAGCTTCTTTTAGTAAGTGATAGGTCAACATTGTTGTTGTTGTTTTACCATTACTTCCTGTGATTCCGATGGTTGTTGCGTTTGTAAATGGCGCTGCAAATTCGATTTCGGAAATTACTGGAATATCTTTTTCGTGAAGCTTTTTAACAATTGTCGCTTTATCAGGTATTCCGGGGCTTTTCATTACAACTGAAGCATTCAGAATTAATTCTTCTGTGTGCTTTTCGTCTTCCCATTGTATTTCATATTTATTAAGAACGTCCCTATAATTGTCTTTTATTTTTCCAAAATCAGACACAAAAACATCGTATCCTTCTTTCTTTCCTAGAATTGCTGTTCCAACTCCGCTTTCTCCTCCGCCAAGAACCACTAACCGACACATTATCTTAACTTTAATGTTACAATTGAGACGATAGCCAATAAAATTGTTACAATCCAAAAACGCGTTACAATTTTACTTTCATGATATCCTTTTTTCTGATAATGATGGTGCAATGGTGACATCAAGAAAATTCTTCTTCCTTCACCGAAACGTTTTTTAGTATATTTGAAATAGGTTACTTGAATAATTACAGAAGCGCTTTCGGCAAAGAAAATGGCACATAAAACTGGAAGTAACATTTCTTTTCTAACAGATATTGCTAAAACTGCTATAATTCCGCCAATAGTTAAACTTCCTGTGTCACCCATAAATACTGACGCTGGATAGGAATTATACCATAAAAAACCGATTAATGAACCCACGAATGCAGCAATGAAAACCGTCATTTCACCCGAATTAGGAATATACATAACGTTTAAGTAATTGGATAAAATAATATTACCCGAAATAAAGGTAAAAATTCCGAGTGCGAGGACAGAAATAGCTGATGTTCCTGCGGCCAAACCGTCAATTCCATCAGTTAAATTTGCTCCGTTAGAAACGGCTGTTATAATAAAAATTACTATTGGAATAAAAATTAACCAAGCCCAATTTTGATAATCTTCAGTAAATGGCTCTAATATTTTAGCATACTCCAATTCGTTATTTTTAGTAAATGGAATTGTAGTTATTGTAGATTTAATTTCTTTAGCTGGTTGCGAAATTGTATTTCCAGTTTGATTAAAAGTAATTGGTGTTGAAGATTTTTCTCTAACCGTTACAGCTGGACTAAAATATAAAACCGAACCTACAATTATTCCTAAACCAACTTGACCAATCACTTTAAAAATTCCTTTTAGACCTTGCTTGTCTTTTTTGAAAATTTTGATATAATCGTCAATAAAACCAATAGTTCCCATCCAAAGCGTGGTAACAACTAGCAGGATAATATAAATATTATTTAGTTTAGTCAATAAAATTACCGGAATTAATGTTGCTACAATGATGATTAATCCACCCATTGTTGGCGTTCCTGCTTTTTGTGTTTGACCAGCCAAACCAAGTTCGCGAACAGTTTCACCTACTTGTTGATTTCTTAAAAAATTAATGATTTTTTTTCCGTAAATAGTTGAAATCATTAACGAAAGTATCAACGCAAGTGCCGAACGAAACGTAATATATTGAAACACTCCTGCTCCAGGAATGTCTAATGTTTTGTCTAAATATTCAAATAAATAGTATAACATATTGATTAGGTTATTTTGGTTATTTGTTTAATTGTTCTAAAAATTCTTTTACCATTTTCATATCGTCAAAATCGTAGCGAATGCCTTGTATTTCTTGATAAGTTTCGTGTCCTTTTCCTGCAATTAGAATAATATCATTTGCAGCAGCCAATTGACATGCTGTTTTTATTGCTTGCTTTCTATCTTCAATAGAAAGTGATTTTTTATAATTTTGTGGTTCTACACCAGCTTCCATTTCGGCGATAATCGTTGATGGATTTTCGGTTCTTGGATTATCAGATGTAATGATGACTTTATCGCTCAATTGTGTTGCAATGTTTGCCATTATTGGTCTTTTGGTTTTATCTCTATCGCCACCACAACCAACAACTGTAATTAATTGTTCGTTTTTTGTTCGGATGTCGTTGATGGTTTTCAAAACATTTTCTAGAGCATCTGGTGTGTGAGCATAATCTACAATTGCAGTGATTTTTTCATCAGAAACTATAAATTGGAAACGTCCAGAAACACTTTCTAATTCTGACAGCAATCGTAATGCCTCGAAACTTTCTATTCCTAATTCGACAGCAGTGCCGTAAATTGCTAATAAATTGTAAGCATTAAAAGTTCCTATTAGTTTTACCCAAACTTCATTTTCATTAATTTTTAAAAGCAATCCTGATAATTGATTTTCTAAAATAAGTGTTTTATAATTGGCATACGATTTTAAAGCATACGTCAATTTTTTAGCATTTGTATTTTGAAGCATCACCGCTCCATTTTTATCATCAACATTGGTTAATGCAAAAGCTGATTTTGGCAAATGATCAAAAAACGATTTTTTAACATCTCTATATTCAGCAAATGTTGGATGGTAATCTAAATGATCGTGCGATAAATTTGTGAAAACGCCACCTTCAAAATGCAATCCTTCGGTACGTTTTTGGTGAATTCCATGCGAACTGACTTCCATAAAACAATATTCACAACCTACTTCAATCATTTCGTTTAAGTAATAATTGATAGTTAAAGAATCTGGCGTTGTATGCGTTGCTTTATATTCAACTTCGTCAACTAAAATTTTTACAGTAGAAAGTAATCCTACTTTAAAACCAGCTTTTTTGAATAATTGATATAATAACGATGCAATTGTGGTTTTTCCGTTTGTACCAGTTATTCCTACCAATTTCAATTTAGAAGATGGATTATCATAATAATTAGAAGCCATAAAAGCCAAAGCCGAGTTGGTGTTTTTAACTTGAATATAAGTGATTCCAGCGATATTATTTTCTGGAAAAGTGTCGCAAACAATTGCTGTTGCACCAAGATTGATTGCTTTTTCAATAAAATCGTGACCATTAGAAACTGTTCCGCGAATGGCAACAAAAATATCGTTGGCCTGAACTTTTCTCGAATCGAATTCGATTTTATTCACGTCAATTTCTGTTGAACCTCTTACAGCTTCAATGGCTACTTTATATAATATCTCTTTTAACACACTCACGATAATTCTAATGTTACAGTTGAATTTTTAATAATTGGTTGTCCTGCCTGAACCGATTGTCTTTTTACTTTACCGATTCCTTTTACTTTAACTTTTATTCCGAGATTTCCTAGAATCGCAACGGCGTCCATACCTGGCATTCCTTTTAAATTTGGAATGGTATTTTTTACATTTTGTGCTTTTGTAAAATATTCTTGGTATTTGTTTTCTTGTTTTGCGATTTTCTTATCCAAGTTTTTAATCTCGTTGGTTGATGGTGCATCGGTAAAAATCTTTTGTGCTATTCGTTTAAAAACTGGACCAGCAACATCGGCACCATAATAATTATTCTTTGATGTATTTGGCTTGTGAACAACAACAATGCATGAATATTTAGGATTTTCAGCTGGAAAAAAACCAACAAACGATGAAATATAATGTTTATCATTTCCGCCATTTGTTCCATAATTTGCTTGAGCAGTTCCAGTTTTTCCTGCCATTGAAAAATCTTTAGAATAGAGTTTGGCACCAGTGCCTCGTTTTACAACATTTTGCAAAAGCGATTTCAATTTTTTTATAGTTTCATCAGAACATATCTTCGGATTGATAACTTGTTTGTCATATTTTTTAATTGTTTTATTCCACTCTTTAATTTCTGATACAAATTGTGGTTTTACCATCTCACCATTATTCGCAACAGCGTTATACAAAGTCAAGGTTTGCAAAGGAGTCATTGTTACATTATATCCAAAAGCCATCCAAGGTAAAATATTAGGATACCAACTTTTGTCTGATGGTTGGTGTACAATAGGAATTCCTTCTCCTTGAAAAGGCAACCCTAATGGTTTGTTTAAACCCAAATTATTTACTCTATTTACAAATTGCTCAGGATTATTTTTATAATTTTCATAAACCGCTTGAACTAAAATTGTATTAGAAGAAACTTCAAAACCACGCCCTACAGAAATTTTTCCATAACCACCATCATGAGAATCTCTAACTTTATCACCTCTAAAAACAATTGTTCCGCCATGACTGTCATAAACTTTGGTTGTGTCAATTTTATTATCGTCTAAAAGAGCAATCATATCAACCAACTTAAATGTTGAGCCTGGCTCGTGAGCTTCGGCAACAGCATAATTTATCGTTTCATAATAATTACCCGATTTTTCGTCTCTTCCAAGATTTGAAATTGCTTTTACATGACCTGTTTTGGTCTCCATAACAACAACACAACCATGTTCAGCACCATATTCTTCTAACTGTTTTAAAAGTGCATGATGCGCAATATCTTGAATGTAAACATCAAGGGTAGATATCACATCATAACCATCTTGAGGATCAACTTCATTGATATCTCGAATAGGTTTCCATTGACCTTTTGCAATTTTTTGTTTTAGAATTTTTCCGTCTTTTCCATTCAAATATTTTCCGAATGCACCTTCAATTCCGACACGTTTTTGAAGACCATCTTGGTCGATTCTATCGTAACCTATAGTTCTTTCGGCAATAATCCCAATAGGATGTTCGCGAACCGTTTTTTGTTCAATTATAATTCCACCTCTATTGGCTCCTTTTTCAAATAGTGGAAATGATTTTATTTTGAAATATTCTGTGTAGCTCAAATCCTCGGCAACCAAAGTATATCGGTTTTTATTGGCTCTTGCTTTTCTAAGAAGTGCTTCATAAGCAGCACTAGATTTACCAAGCATTTTTGATAAATTATCGGATAACGGCTTTACATACTTTTCAAAATCAGCTGCTTTTGGAGCAACAGCATCAAATCTAATAGTATAGTTAGGAATTGATGTTGCCAACAAACTTCCATCTGCCGAATAAATATTTCCTTTATTTGCTGGAATCACAAATGTTTTTACGGTTCTATCCTTGGCTAATTTTCTATAATAATCACCTTCAACCCACTGTATATTAGTTAGTTTTATAGTAACTGCACACGCCATCAAAAAGATGATGAACGCAATCAGATAAATTCTGTAAGAGATATGTTTATCTTCTACTGCCATAATTTTTTAAAGAAACTTTTTTCTTCTGTTTTTTTAACTTTAATTTTTTGTGGTGGAACCTGAGATGGAAAAATATTTCTAGTTTCCATTTTTTTAGAAACTGTAGATTCCATTTTAAGTTTCATCAATTCTGAACGTCGGTCTACAAATTCTGAACGCAATTCTTTTACTTCATTTGTCAAATCAGCAATTCTGAAAATTTTTTGTTCAAAACGATGTGTATTGGCAATCATAACAATAGCTAAAACCACTATAAACAAAATGAAACGCCAGTTTTTCGTAGCATCTTCATTGACAAGAAATCTAGCTTTTAATATGTTGTAAACTCCACCTTTCATTTTCTGTTATCTGTTGTTGATTATTAGTTATTTGAAAACTGATAACTGCGACTGCACACTGGTTACTTTTTCTCCGCTATTCTTAATTTTGCACTTCTTGCTCTGTTGTTTGTAATTACTTCATCTGGCGATGCTTCAATTGGCTTTTTGAAGTAAGTATCATAAGGTTTTTTCTCGTTTCCGTAAAAATCCTTTTCTACATCTCCATG
>JAIEMH010000378.1 GCA_019752245.1 Flavobacteriaceae bacterium | reverse complement strand
CTTGCAGAAACATTTTGATCAATCTTCTACATCAGGGCCTTGACTATTTGAATGCAACATTGTTGGTATTTTTTAGTTCAAACAGGTCTTGTTAAACTCGAGTGGTTGCTTTCGAACATATTTCATTTTTGAAAGCAGCAAAATCTTCTTTATATAAATAAATTTTATGTTTTTTAAAATGATAAGATCCATCTTCTTCAGTAAATTTTTTACTTTCTGTAATGGTAATGTAGTAATCTTCAGCTTTTGTTGATCTTACATCAAAGAAATAGGTTCTTCTTCCTGCTCTTAATACCTTAGAAAAAATTTCGTCTTTTTCTAACATGTCATTTTCTCTCATATTCGTTCTGTCAATTAGTAGTTTTTCTTCTACGAAAATGATAAAAAAAATGATATGATGCAAGAATTATTCTACTTCTTTTTCAGAAAGTTGTTTGTAATATAGTTCTTTGTAATAACCTTCTTGGTTTACTAATTGATTATGAGAACCTTGTTGAATGATTTTTCCTTGCTCTAAAATGATAATTTTATCGGCATTTTTTGCAGACGAAACCCTATGGCTAACAATAATTGTGGTTTTATCTTTTGAAATTTCGAGTAAATTATTTAGAATTTTCTCTTCGGTTTCTGTGTCAACAGCAGATAAGCAATCGTCAAAAAGTAATATTTTAGGATTTTTAATTATGGCTCTAGCAATAGAAACACGTTGTTTTTGTCCGCCAGAAAGCGTTATGCCACGTTCGCCCAAAATGGTGTCATATTGGTGATTAAATTGAATAATATTATCGTGAACTACGGCTTTTTTGGCTGCTTCAAAAACCTCTTCTTCTGTAGCTTCTTCTTTGCCAAATTTGATATTATTTTTAATAGAATCTGAAAATAAAAAGGCATCTTGCGGAACAATACCAATACTGTTTCGCAAATCATATAGGTTCAATTCGGATAATTTTTTATCATCCATTAAAATTGCTCCTTGTTTTACATCATACATTCGGGTAATTAAGGTAATAATTGTTGATTTTCCTGAGCCAGTTTTTCCTAAAATGGCTAAGGTTTCTCCTTTATTAACCTTGAAAGAAACATTTTTTAAGGCTTCAATTGCTGTATCATCATAGGTAAAACTTACATTTTTAAATTCAATTTCACCGTTAATTATAGAATGTTCTGTCGTGTTGTTTTTAATCTCTGGTTCAACTTTTAGAAATTCGTTTACTCTTTTCTGTGATGCTTCGGCTTCTTGAATTAATGATGAAACCCATCCAATAGTAGCAACAGGCCAAGTTAACATGTTTACATACAATATAAATTCGGCAACGGTTCCTATGCTTTTTATAGTTCCTTCAATATACATTGTGCCACCAAAATAAATTACAACTAGATTACTTACACCAATTAATGTTATCATTAAAGGACCAAAAAAGGATTGTACGTTGGCCAAGTTCATGCTTTTTGTTTTGCTTTCTTGCGCTAGTTCAATAATGTTTTCTTGGTGCTGTTTTTCTAATCCATAAGCTTTTATAACTCTAATTCCCGAAAAAACTTCTTGTGTGTAACTTGAAACTTTTGATAAATATTGCTGAAAAATGGTACTTCTTTTATTGATTTCAACACTAATTTTGAAAATAATAAAGGATAAAATTGGTAAAGGAAGCAAAGTATAAAGCGTCAATCTTTGCGATTCATTATACATGTAAATTATTACTATTGTGAAGGTTATAAGTGTATTTATGGTATACATTACTGCTGGACCAACATACATTCTTACTTTGGCAACGTCTTCACTTATTCTACTCATTAAATCGCCTGTTCTATTTTTTTTGTAAAAATTTTGATCTAAAACTTCATAATGTTTAAAAACTTCATTCTTTAAATCAAATTCAATATGGCGCGACATTACAATTAATGTTTGTCGCATTAAAAAAGTCAAAACTCCAGCAATTATTGTGGTTCCAATTATAAGAAGCACATTTTCAATAAGTTGATTTTTGTATAACTCCTTAATAATAGGAGAAGCTTTTTCAATTGCCGATAATTTATCGTGTTTTTCGATGGCGTCAAATGACTTGCTTATAAGTTTTGGAGTAAAAAGACGGAAGATTTGAGCTACAATTGTTATCACAATACCCAATAAAAAACGGTATTTATATTTGACAAAATATTTATTTAAATATTGTAATTCTTTCATTTTATTTCTTTAAATCTTTATAGTATTGTTTCTGTAAATGTTAATTTATTATCAATAATCTATTTTTAAAATATTCAGTTTAAATTAATTTTATTAACAATATGCTAATTAAAACTAAAATAAGTGAATTATTTTGAATAAAACGTTAAATTTGCTTTGACTTATTGATAAAGTCGCAACACAAATAATATTTTTATGACTACAGAAATCACAACTCCAAAAGAGCTTCAAAAAATGGATCCAGTCTTTGGACAACTATCATTTGATAATCACGAGCAAATTGTTTTTTGCAACGACAAAGATACTGGATTAAAAGCAATAATTGGTATTCACAATTCAGTTTTAGGACCAGCTTTGGGTGGAACTAGAATGTGGAAATACGCTAACGAATGGGAAGCATTAAATGATGTTTTGCGTCTTTCACGCGGAATGACCTACAAGTCTGCAATCACTGGTTTAGACCTTGGTGGTGGAAAAGCAGTTATCATTGGTGATGCTAAAACAGAAAAAACGCCAGAAATGATGCGTAAGTTTGGTGAATTTGTAAACTCATTATCAGGACGATATATAACAGCAGAAGATGTTGGTATGGTTACCGCCGATATGGATACTGTTCGCGATGTAACTCCTTATGTAACTGGAATTTCTGAATCTCGTGGTGGTTCTGGTAATCCTTCTCCTGTTACTGCTTATGGCGTTTATATGGGAATGAAAGCTGCAGCTAAATATCAATTTGGTTCAGATAAATTGGACGGAAAGAAAATCTTGGTTCAAGGTATTGGTCACGTAGGTGAAACTCTGGTTGAATATTTAACTAAAGAAGGTGCTTTGGTGCAAGTAACTGATATTAATCAAGATAGAATGGTTGAAGTAAGTGCTAAATATGGTGCTTCAATTTATTCGGGTTCTGATTTATACACTGCAGATGTCGATATTTATGCGCCTTGTGCTCTTGGTGCTACCATTAATGACGATACAGTTTATAAGATTAAAGCTAAAGTTATTGCTGGTGCTGCAAACAATCAATTGGCAAATGAAAATGTACACGGACCAATTCTTCAAGAAAGAGGTATTGTCTATGCGCCAGATTTCTTGATTAACGCAGGTGGAATTATCAATGTTTATGCTGAAATTGCTAATTATGACAAAGCAGAATCAATGCGTAGAACAGAAAATATCTACAATACTACACTAGAAATTTTTGATTATGCTAAAGCAAATAATTTGACGCCTCAAAAAGCAGCAATGGCAATTGCAGATAACAGAATTGCACAAAGAAAAAAAGAAAACGCTAAATAGGTAAGTGTTTTAAAAAATAGTTTTATTTTTGCAAAGCGAAAGAGCAACTTCTTTCGCTTTGTTAATTTTTATACAAATCAAAAAAAGTTCTTATCCGTGTTAAACAGAAGACATATTAGAATAAAAGTCATGCAATCGGTTTATGCTATGCATCAAAGTGGTTCTGACAATGTTGAAAAACAAGAAAAGTTTTTACAATACAGCTTAGAAAACATAGTAGATTTATATCTCATTATGTTGTCTTCACTAGTCGAAATTCGAAAAAAAGAAATAGATTACATCAATCTTGCTCAAAAAAAGCATTTAGCTACTCCAGAAGAACGCAATCCAAATTTAAGATTCATTAATAATCCAGTTTTATTGGCTTTAGACGAAAGCAACTCGCTGAGTATTGCTCTTGAAAAAAGAAAAATAAACAATTGGCAAGCTAATGATGATACTATTTTAATGCTTTTGCAAGACATAAAGCAAAGTGAGTTGTATCAAAATTATATGGCAAAAAATGCAGTTACTTTTGAAGAAGAACGTTTTTTTGTAGCCGATATGTTTTCGGAATTAATTGCTCCTAATGAAAAGTTGTATTCTTATCTAGAAGATTTTAAATTGACTTGGGTTGATGATATTCCGGTGGTGAATACTCAAATCTTGAAGGAATTAAAGAAAATGACTCCTGATGAAGATTCTTACAGAGTTCCAGCAATATATAAAGATGCAGAAGATAAAGATTTTGCAACGGCTTTGTTTAGAAAAACAGTTTTAAACGATTCAGAATTAGCAAAAGAATTTATTGATAAAACACCAAATTGGGATTTAGAACGTATTGCAGAATTGGATACTATCATCTTGAAAATGGCAATTTGTGAATTTTTGAAGTTTCCATCCATTCCAATGAAAGTTACTATTAACGAATATTTGGAACTTGCTAAAGAATATTCAACTCCAAAAAGTAGTCTTTTTATCAACGGAATTTTAGACAATATAGTCAAAGATTTTGAAGCAAATAATAGAGTAAATAAAGCTGGCAGAGGCTTAATGTAAAATAATAATTTAATAACTTATACAATGCAAAATTTAGTACAATATTTACCATTTCTTTTAATGTTTGTAGTAATCTATTTTTTTATGATTGTACCACAACAAAAAAGAATTAAAAAGGAAAAAGCGTTTGAAAGCAGCTTAAAAGTTGGTGAAAAAATAATTACCAAAAGTGGTCTTCACGGAAAAATTGCCGAAATGGGAGAAACTACAATTGTTGTTGAAACCATGTCAGGAAAATTAAAAATGGAGAAGTCTGCAATTTCAATGGAAATGAGTGCTGCTCTTAACAAGAAAGCATAAGTTTTATAAACTAAAATATAATTCCCAAATTCAAATTTTTTTTGAGTTTGGGAATTTTTTTATTCTATTAAGTTTAGAAGTTTGTTTCTTATGGTTTGATAATGTTCCCAGGGAATAAAATGATTGGCATCTTTAATAGAAATTACTTCCATTGATTTAGCATTTATAAATTCTTTTTTAATAAAAGCTACATTGCTGTATGGTACTAACGGATCTTTGGTTCCATGAATTACCACAACATTAGTGACAATATTTTTTAAAGTTGGTTGCATTACTTTTAAGTCGTTTTTTAACCACCATAATTCATCATTGGCCGGTCTAAGTGCGCCCGGAACTAAATATCGTAAAGGTTTTGAAATAAAAATAGGGCGCCAATTTTCTGGTTCTTCAGCATCTGGATCAATTGCTCCAGCCAAAATAATAATTTGTTTAAACATTTTAGGCTTGTCTAAGGCCATTTTAACAATAACTGGTCCACCATAAGAATGGCCAATTAAGTAGCAGTTTTTAGTGTTATTAATTTTTTCTACAAAAGTTTCAATGATATGCGATTGCTGAAATAAATTTTCGGACGAACCAAAATCGCTGTAGCCAAAACCCGGTCTATCAATGGCAATCATTCGGTATTTTTTAAGAAGCAACGTGTCTTTTAAAAAATCTTTATATGCATCCCAACTTCCAGGCGAACCGTGAATGAAAAATAGAGTGGGTAAGTTGTTATTTCCTGTTTGAATGTAATGAATTTTAGCATCTTCAACTGTAATTGTACTATCGATGTAGCTAGTTTTAGAAGTTTCGAAAAAAGCTTTAGTTTTATTAGAACTCATGCGCATCGTCATGCACGACTGGCACATTATGAGATAACTCAAAAGTAGTAAACTCATGATGGTTTTGACCTTATGCTTTTTCAAATAGGATATCATACTTTTCGATATTTATCGTTTAATCCAATGTTTTGTAAAATCATTGGTTTGATTTTTTCCAATCGGTCAATTTTGGTTTTTTCTTGTTTTGCAGTATCAATATATTCAAGAAATTCTTTTTGTTTGTATGGTGAAAATTTATAGAATGCTGTTGCAAATAGCAAGTCATTTTCCAACTGATTTTGAAAGAAGTCAGAAATTTCTACTTCTTTTTTAGTTGGTTTTATAGATTTTCCATCTTTTTCATTAGAAATTGCTTCTTTGAGATAGGCTAATATTTGTTTCTCATTAATTTCATTTTTGGAAGTAAAGCGCCATTGTCGTAGTGCTTTAGTAACGCCTTCATTAGCATTGACTAATACATTAAGTTCGTCTTTAAGAAAAACCCCATTGAAAAACCAAATTGTAAAAAAGTTTTTAAAACCTCCAATTCCAATTACGTTTTTATTGTTTAAGGTGTAAACAATTCCGTCCCATTTTGTGGTTTCAATCAATTCGGTTTTGTTTATTATGGATTTTAGAAGTTCTAGTTCATCATCCCATAATTCATTACTGTTCCAAACTTTTTTTTCTTCCATGAAGTTTAGTAAATAATTCCAATAGGTTAAATCATTTTTTTTATTTTAATATCTAAACCAAACATCATGTATCCAAGAACAAATCCTTTATTTCCAATTTGAACATTTAATGGTTTAAGTTCATAAGAAAATCTACTTTTTGTAGGGTTTATTCTAATTCCTATTCCAGCACTTCCTCCAAAATATAATTGATTAAAGTATCTTGAATTTCTTATTTCGTTTTCTCCTCCAGTTCCAAATAAACCTCTAGAATAATTTAAGAATCCACCGGTAGTTATTAATAATGAAACCGATTTGTATCTTATTAAATCATAATTTACATTTAATCCAAGTGAAGTAATTCTAAAAAATTGTTCACGAGTGTCAGATATTCCATTGGAACTAAAACCTCCATATAATAAATTTGGACTAATCCTGAATTTTTCTTTTTTACCAAAGTTTTTTTGATATCCGATGGAATAAAGAAATCCTAATCCAGTTTCTTCTATTCCGTCATTTATTCCTACACCAATACCTGTCTTGATTGAACTTCTTGTGAATTCGTTCTCTTGTCCATTAATTTTTAAAGAAATTATAAATAATAGTATTAATAATTTCATTTTTTTTTCTATCATATTTTAATTTTCTATAGTTCTTTCATAACGTACTGTTTATTCAATACAAAAACTATCTAGCCCTGATTACTTCAAATAATATTTATTTTCATAAGAGTTCAGTGAACTTATTTTGAAATGGGAATTAACTTGTTTTTACAAGTTGATTGAAGCGAATAGCAGGAATAAGGTAACGAAGAAATCCCGAACCATTCGCTCCAAAAAAATTATTTCTTCTTTTTACTTTTAGTTTTCTTATTTTCTAATATATTTTACGGGTCTGGATGGGTTCCAATGCTGATATATTTATTAGTCAAATAATTGAAAACTATAGTCTTTTAAAATATTTTTATTTAA
>JAIEMH010000341.1 GCA_019752245.1 Flavobacteriaceae bacterium | reverse complement strand
TTATACAGTAACCGACGTATCATGGAAGCTGGAGAAATGCGCGGTCACGAAATGCATTTTCTAAACATTAAAGAATGTTATATGAAATTGGATGCCGACAAACCCGAAATTCATTATCGTGGTGGAAAAGTATTAGATAATTTTGATGCTGTAATTCCGAGAATTCGTCCGAGCATAACGTTCTATGGTTGTGCTTTAACACGACAATTTGAAGCAATGAAAGTATATTGCTTAAATTCGGCTGCAGCCATAACACAATCAAGAGATAAATTATTTTCATTGCAATTATTACTTCGAAATGGAGTTGATATTCCAACTACAGGATTTGCAAACTCACCTTTAGATACTGACGACTTGATAAAAATGGTTGGTGGTTCACCTTTAATAGTAAAATTATTAGAAGGTACACAAGGTAAAGGTGTCGTTTTGGCAGAAACAAAAAAAGCCGCCGAATCAGTAATCAATGCCTTCAAAAGCTTAAATGCCAATATCTTAGTTCAAGAATTTATCAAAGAAGCCAACGGAAAAGATTTACGTTTATTTGTAGTTGACGGAAAAGTTGTTGCCTCAATACAACGTGAAGCAGCACCAGGCGAATTTAGAGCCAACATTCACATGGGCGGAACAGCATCGATTGTAAAACCAACTGCCGATGAAAAAAGAATTGCAATAAAAGCTGCAAAAGCAATGGATTTACGTGTAGCTGGTGTTGATATTATTCGTTCATCAAAAGGTCCTCTTTTACTAGAAGTTAACTCATCGCCAGGTTTAGAAGGAATTGAAGGTGCAACAAATAAAGATATTGCTGGCGAAATGATTAAAGCGATTGAAACTAATATTAAGAGAAAGTAATTCGTGAAAAATAATAAGTGAGTAACGTATGAATCCATATTTAGACATAATTCTTAGAAGTGCAGCAGTTTATTTTTTTATGGTGATTGCATTGCGCATTTTTGGAAAAAAAGAATTATCGCAATTAAATACTGCCGATGTTATTCTTATTTTATTGATTAGCAACTCGGTACAAAATGCCATGGTTGGAAGCAATTCCTCTCTTTGGGGTGGATTGGTTGCAGCTTTGGTCTTGTTTTCAATCAATTTTATTTTGAAAAAAATCATGTACAATTCCAAGTCGTTTAATGATTTTATTCAAGACAAACCAGAAATTTTAATCCATAACGGAAAAATAGATTTTAAAGCTTTAGCAAAATTAGAAATTACTTCAGATGAATTGGACGAAGTTATCAGAGAGCATGGCATTGAAAGTTGTAAAGATGTAAAACTAGCAATGATGGAGATTGATGGGAACATTAGCGTTATTTCGGGAGAAAAAAATTTGATTCAAACGCATCATAAGAGAAAAATTCATAAAACCTTAGGTAGTTTAAACAATTAAAAACATGAATAAAACCAGACTTGAAGCCTTTAGTGATGGAGTTTTAGCGATAATAATCACCATAATGGTTTTGGAGTTTAAAGTTCCAAAAGACACCTCTTTTGAGTCTGTACTTCCTTTGTTTCATAAGTTTTTGAGCTACATATTGAGTTTTATTTATGTCGGAATTTATTGGAACAATCACCACCACATGATGCATGCCGTAAAAACAGTAAACGGAAAAATCCTTTGGGCAAACCTACATTTATTGTTTTGGTTATCGTTAATTCCATTCACAACGGCTTGGATTGGCGAACATCATTTTGCTGCATTTCCAATGATGTTATACGGTATAATCTTAATGATGAACGGAATTGCTTTTAATATTTTACAACGAGTAATCATCCAGCATCATGGCAAAGATTCGTTTTTATCTAAAGCTGTAGGAACCGATTTTAAAGGAAAAATATCCGTAGTTTTATATTTAATTGCGGTAGTATTAACCAAATATTACACCATCGCATCTGGAATAATTTACATCATTGTTGCCATAATGTGGCTAATTCCAGACAATCGAATTGAAAGACTTTTTGAAGAAGAAAAAAACAATAACTAAACAAATAAATTATGAATTTAGTATCTCAAATTATCGTTGGCGTTGTTGCTTTTATTCATTTGTACATTCTGTGGTTAGAAATGTTTGCTTGGACAAGTCGCGCCAGAAAAGTATTTAAAACCATTCCAGCAGATCAATTTGAAAAAACAAAAGTTATGGCTGCCAACCAAGGATTATATAACGGATTTTTAGCTTTTGGATTACTCTGGTCGTTATTTATTTCTGATGGAATTTGGAGTTGTAATGTGGCTTTATTCTTTTTAATTTGTGTCTTCGTCGCCGGACTTTATGGCGCTTTTACAGTTTCAAAAAGAATATTTTTTGTTCAAAGCATTCCTGCAATTTTGGGAATTTTAAGTTTATTTATTTAATGATTAAAACTTCTGTTTCCCAACCAACAGTTCAAAAAACAACTTAAAATCAGAAATCAAAGACCAGAAAGGATATTTAAAAGTAGCCGGTTTATTTTTCTCAAAGAAAAAATGTCCAACCCAAGCAAATCCATAACCAATAAGTGGTAAAACCCACCAAAAAAACCATTGATTGTTAAAAACAATATAGGTCAGGAAAGTGAAAAATAAAAATGTTCCAATAAAATGTAAAATTCGTGACGTTTTATTACTATGTTCAGTTAAATAAAACGCATAAAACTCACTATATTTCTTAATCCTTTCCACTGTTCTGATGTTTAAATTAGACTTCCAAATCTATCAAAAAGCTATTTAAAAAAGCAACCGATTTTTCAATATCATAATGTAGAATTCGATCTTCTTTTACAAACGGAACTTCTTCTCTGTATGATTTTACAAACATTTCGATAAAATCACTCGATTTTAAAGGTCGTCTAAACTCAATAGCTTGTGAAGCATTCATCAATTCAATGGCCAAAATTCGTTCTAAGTTTTCCATTACCTTCAAGCATTTTGTGGCTGCATTTGCACCCATAGAAACGTGATCTTCTTGACCATTACTAGAAACTATACTGTCAATACTTGCCGGCGTTGCCAATTGTTTGTTCTGACTAGCAATACTCGCAGCCGTATATTGTGGAATCATAAAACCCGAATTCAAACCTGGATTATCAACCAAAAATGCTGGCAAACCACGCAATCCAGAAATCAATTGATAGGTTCTTCTTTCAGAAATACTTCCTAATTCTGACAAAGCAATAGCTAGAAAATCTAAAGCCATTGCCAAAGGTTGACCATGGAAATTTCCGCCTGAAATAATCACGTCTTCACCAACAAAAATATTTGGATTATCGGTAACCGAATTAATTTCAGTCTTAAATACTTTCTTCACATAATCTATTGTATCTTTCGAAGCACCATGCACTTGCGGAATACATCTAAACGAATACGGATCTTGAACATGTTGCTTTTCTTGAGCGATAATTTCACTATCTTCAAGCAATTCGGTCATTCTTTTTGCCGTCACAACTTGACCTTTGTGCGGACGAATATAATGTATCAATTCGTTAAAAGGTTCAATTCTTCCATCAAATCCTTCTAATGAAATAGCCGAAATAACATCTGCCAAATACGAATATTTCATCGCTTTTAGCAAAATATAACTTCCGTAAGCACTCATAAATTGTGTTCCATTCAATAACGCCAATCCTTCTTTAGATTGAAGAACTATTGGTTGCCATCCTAATTTTTCTAAAACTTTACTCGATGGTTGACGAAATCCTTCATAATTTACTTCACCTTCACCCAATAACGGTAACGATAAATGGGCTAACGGAGCCAAATCACCACTTGCACCAAGCGAACCTTGAGTATAAATCACAGGTAAAACATCATTGTTATAAAAATCAACCAATCGTTCTACTGTTTGCAATTGAACTCCTGAATGTCCATAACTCAACGACTGAATTTTAAGCAACAACATAATTTTCACAATTTCACCTGGAACTTCATCTCCAGTTCCGCAAGCATGCGATTTAACTAGATTGGATTGTAATTGCGATAAATTTTCATTGGAAATTTTTACATTATATAATGAGCCAAAACCAGTGTTAATTCCATAAATCGCTTTTTCGTTTCCAGCCATTTTAGTATCTAAATATTCCCTACATTTCTGAATATTTATTTTGGCTTCTTCCGATAAAGCAATCGTTTTGTGTTGTGAAATTATTTCTTGTAAAGTCTCTAAATGCAGTACTTCTGAACTTATATAATGTGAATTGTCCATTTTGGAATTAAATTAGACCTCAAAATTCCGTAAACGATTGTTAAAAAACAAGGTTTAAAGCCATTATTTTATTGAATATTTGTTAAAAAATAACTCCATATAAATAGAATATCATTTTTAAAAATCAATAAACTCCTTAAAAATGAAGGATTCACAAAAATATCCAACTCGTTTTTTTGGTAACTAAAAAATGGTACTTTTGAAATATATGTTAAACAATTGCCACACATACAGCTTCGTATCTACAACCAACTCTTTGGTTGTGACTTTTGTTGGCACTACATCTACAACAACTACAACCCCATTTGGGGTATAATGTTTACATATAATCCAATTGCAATGGACTTTCAAAATGAGAGTGCAAATTCTTTTGAAATCATTCTCATAAATTCATTTTACACCAAAACATCATGATAGTATTAAAATTTGGCGGAACATCGGTTGCCAATGCCCAAAATATTCAATTAGCAATAAATATTGTTACTGAAAAATCTAAAAAAGAAAAATTAGCTGTAGTAGTTTCAGCCTTAAGTGGCGTTACCGATATGCTTTTGAATGCCTCACAAAAAGCTGCTTCAAAAGACGAAAACTATAAAAATAACATTGAAGAAATCAAGCAAAAACACTTCGAAACCATTTCACTTTTAATTGACAGCAACAATCAGAATCAGCTTTTAATAAAGATAAACAGTCAAATTAATCAATTGCAAACGCTTCTTGATGGATGTTTTTTATTGGGCGAATTATCTCCAAGAACATCTGACGCTATTGCAAGTTTTGGCGAATTGCTATCGTCTCAAATTATTGCAACCGCTTTGCAACAAACCATTCCAAACAGCAATTTTAAAGACAGTCGTGAGTTAATTAAAACCAATTCTAATTTCGGAAAAGCAGTCGTAAATTTTGAGGTAACTAACTCGCTTATTGCTGATTATTTTACTTCTAATAAATCGCAGGTTGTAATTTTACCAGGTTTTATTGCTTCTTCTAAAGACGGCAATACTACAACTTTGGGTCGTGGTGGTTCCGATTATACTGCTGCAATCATTGCAAATGGCGTAAATGCCGATTCCTTAGAAATTTGGACCGACGTTAATGGAATGTTTACTGCCAATCCAAAAATTGTGAAACAAGCGCAACCCATAGAATCTATTTCATATCAAGAAGCGATGGAATTGTCACATTTTGGTGCCAAAGTTTTGTATCCACCAACAATTCAACCAGTTTTGAAAGCTGCTATTCCAATTTGGATTAAAAACACCTTCGAACCCGAAGCTTATGGAACATTAATTTCCAATAATCCAGATGCAAATGCAAATCCGATTAAAGGAATTACACACATCGATAACATTGCCTTGTTAACTCTTGAAGGCTCTGGAATGATTGGGGTTGCTGGTTCATCAAAACGATTATTCGAAGTGCTTTCGCAAGAAAATATCAATGTGATTTTCATAACCCAAGCTTCATCGGAACATTCCATTTGCATCGGAATTCAAAATCAAGATGCGGAAAGAGCTCGAAAAGCAATCAATAAAACGTTTGAATTAGAAATTGCTCAAAATAAAATTGATAATTGTATTGTAGAAAAAGATTTGTGTATTGTGGCATTGGTTGGTGAAAACATGAAAAATCATCAAGGCTTAAGTGGTAAAATGTTCAGTACTTTAGGGAAAAATAATGTGAACATTCGTGCCATAGCTCAAGGTGCATCCGAAAGAAATATATCGGTGGTAATTAACGAAAAGGATGTCAAAAAAGCACTGAATACCTTGCACGAACGCTTCTTTGAAGACAATACCAAACAGCTGAATTTGTTCGTAATGGGCGTTGGAAATGTGGGTGAAAAATTTGTTGACCAAATCAACCAACAAAAGAAGTTTCTAAAAGAGAATCTAAAAATTAATGTTCGAGTAATCGCCATGTCAAACTCTAGAAAAATGGTTTTTGATGAAGAGGGATTATCGCTGAAAGATTGGAAAAACTTATTGGAAAATGGTGAAACTGCCAATGTTTCTGAATTTATTTCAAAAGCTAAAGAACTTAATTTACGCAACAGTATTTTTGTAGATATTACTGCAAATGGTGGCATTGCATCCATTTACGATCAGTTTTTGAAACAAAATATTGCCGTGGTTACTTGTAATAAAATTGCTTGTTCATCGCAATATGACAACTATAAAAATTTAAAAAATCTATCTCGAAAATACAACGCGCCATTTTTATTCGAAACCAATGTTGGAGCAGGTTTACCAATTATTGATACCTTAAAACATTTAATTGCTTCAGGCGATAAAGTCAACAAAATTAATGCGGTTTTATCTGGAAGTTTGAACTTTATTTTTAATAATTTTAGTGATTCTTACAACTTTCACGATGTGGTAAAAGAAGCTGGATTACAAGGATTTACCGAGCCTGATCCAAAAATTGATTTAAGTGGTGTTGATGTAGCTAGAAAAATTCTAATTCTAATTCGCGAAAGCGGTTACGAAATGGAAATGGAATCCATAGAGAACAATTGCTTTTTACCACAAGAATGCATGGAAACAACAAATAATGAAGATTTTTTCAAGTCTTTAACCAAGCACTCAAGTCACTTTGAAAATTTATTATCGGAAGCAAAAGCCAAAGAATGTAGAATCAAATTTGTTGCGTCGTTCGATAACGGAAAAGCAAGTGTTGGTTTGCAATTCATTCCAAAAGAAAGTCCGTTTTACAATTTGGAAGGAAAAGACAATATTGTAGAATTTTACACCGACAGATACATCGACCAACCCTTAATCATAAAAGGCGCAGGTGCAGGTGCAGCCGTTACCGCGTCTGGAATTTTTGCTGATGTAATTAGAATTGGAAATGTGTAAAATAAGGTTCTAAGAGACTAAGGTTCTAAGATTCTAAGACAATACGAATCTCAGGACCTCAAAATCTCAGAACCTCAGAACCTCAGAATCTCAAAACCTCAGAATCTCAAAACCTCAGAACCTCAGAACCTAAAAACCTCAGAATCTCAGAACCTCAGAATCTCAGAACCTCAGAACCTAAAAAAAATGAACGAAATAAAAATATTCTGCCCAGCAACCATCGCCAATCTAAATTGCGGATTTGACGTTTTAGGTCTTTGCCTAGAAGGAATTGGCGATGAAATGATTATAA
>JAIEMH010000301.1 GCA_019752245.1 Flavobacteriaceae bacterium | reverse complement strand
GAGTTTCAAAAGAAATGTTTGGGAAAAATGGGCGATGTAAGTAAAGGCGAAGGAAGAACAGTTTTGTTTGTAAGTCATAATTTAGATGCAGTTAAAAAATTATGTAACAAAGGAATTTTGTTGCAAAACGGAACCCTAATTCACAAAGGAAATATAACTACTACATTAGATTCTTATTTAACAAATTATTCGAATGACGATTCTAGATCTACAATGATCTTTGAAATTAATGAATTAAAAGAAGCCCAAATTCTAAAAGTAGAATTGAAAGACGATGCAGATGCTCCAGTAATTGATTATCTTTCTGAACAAGATGTTTTTGTGCACATTACAATTTTAAACAAATGCAAAAACGAAAATGCGAGATTAAATTTTTCAATTTTAGATAAATACGAAAATGTAATTTTTATTACCAGAAGAAATTTAGATTTTCAAGATATTAAAACATGGATTGTTAAAGTACCTAAAAATACATTAATTGCAAATTCGTATATTATTGGTTTGGCACTTGACATTCCTAAAATTAAACTTTTAGATCTTCCAGAAAATAAATTACAACTCAACATTATCAATATTGCGCAAGAAGAATTTAAAGACGGAGATTCTGAAAACGGAATTTTTAAAATACCTGTAGAATGGAAAATGTAAAGAAAAAAATTTTACTGCTTTCTACTGGTGATGTTAACGGTGCTTATGAAGCAATTTTTAAGCTAAGTTTTTTTCTAAAATCACAAGGTTTTCAAGTGGCAATGGTAGTAAAAGACAAAACCAGAGCCGACGATTTTGTAATTAGATATAATCAAACGCAGCCTCAAACAAAAAGTTTGGTGGTTAGAATTTTTGAAAAAATACAAAATAAAGTACTAAGTAAGCATAAGCAGCATAAAATGGCTTTTGATCCTAAGTATAATTTTTTGAGTACAGATGAAACCTCATCAACAATTTCTGCTAAAATTTTAGTAGACCAAATTGGCTTTACACCTGATTTTATCTTTACAGGAATGACAATTAATTTTGTGAATTCAACAGATTTATTGGCGCTTCAACAACTTACAAAAGCACAAGTTTATAATATTACTGTAGATATGAACCATTTTACTGGTGGTTGTCATTATGCTTGGGATTGTGATGGTTATATAAAAGGTTGCACCGATAAATGTCCAGCTATTCTATCTCAAGTAGGAAAGGACAAAGCAAAAATTAATTTTGAAACAAAACTTAAAAATGCGCAGCAAGGAAATTTCAAAATAATTGCAGGTTCAGGTTGGACATTAGATCAATCTAAAAAGTCTAAAATTTATAAAAATCAAGAAGAATTTATAAACATCAACAGTTTAATAGATACCTCAATTTTAAATAATAAATCTCGTGCTTACGCTAAGGAAATATTTAATTTAGAAAAAGATAAATTTTACATTTTAATGGGTTGTCAGCATGCCAATGATCCAAGAAAAGGTTTTGAATATTTATTAGAATCGCTTAAAATTCTTGAAAAAAAGTTAACAAAAGAAGAGAAAGATAAAATTGAAGTTCTTATCGTTTCGAGAAAGGTTTCTGAAAGTTTTTCTGAAATTCCATTTGCTAAAAAACACATAGATTATATTAAAGATTACCGTTTATTATCTTTATTATATCAAGCATCAGATGTTTTTGTGAATTCCTCAATAGAAGATTCTGGGCCAATGATGGTTTCAGAAGCTTTATCCTGCGGAACGCCAGTTGTGGGTTTCGACATGGGAGTTGTTACAAATATGGTAATTAACGATTATAACGGTTACAAAGCAATTTTAAAAGACAGTAACGATTTATCAATTGGAATTGAGAAAATTTTTAAGCTTTCAGAAGTTGATTATCAAAAATATTCTGATAATGCTGTAAAACAAGTTGAAGAATTTTCTTCACTAAATGAAATAACGAAGCAATTTTATTTTTTATATAATTAATGAAAAAAATAGCAATTTTAGGAGCAAGTTATTTACAAAAACCATTGGTAGAAAAAGCCATAGAAATGGGTTTAGAAACGCATTGCTTTGCTTGGGATAACACCGAAGCAATTTGTAAATCTATTGCTCATTTTTTTTATCCGATTTCTGTTTTAGAAAAAGATGAAATTTTAAATAAATGTATGGAAATTCATATTGATGCTATAACTACTATTGGTACTGATATTTGTATACCAACAATTGCTTTTGTTGCCGAAAAAATGAATTTAATTTCAAACACGTATAACTCAAGTATTTTAGCTACAAATACAGAAAAAATGCGAAATGCATTTGAAATACACAACGTTAATTCTCCAAAGTCAAAAGCAGTTTCATACTTTGAAGAGAATACTTTTATAAATTTTAATTTTCCGCTAATTGTTAAACCTACTGATCGTTCTGGAAGTAGAGGAGTTGAAAAAGTTGAAAATGAAACAGAACTAAAGGCAGCAATTGAAAGAGCAAAAGCAGAATCGATAGAAAAAAGAGTTGTCGTTGAAGAATTTATTACAGGAATTGAAGTTAGTGTGGAATCTATTTCATGGAATGGAGAACATCATATTCTTGCAATTACTGATAAAGTTACTAGCGAAGATCCTTATTTTGTTGAACTTGAACATCATCAACCAAGTAGTTTGCCCAATGAAATTCAAAACAAAATAAAAAAAGAAACTTTAAAAGCATTGAATGCATTAGATATTAAATTTGGCGCAAGTCACACGGAATTAAAAATAAATAGTAAAGGAGAAGCTTACTTAATAGAAGTTGGCGCAAGAATGGGTGGTGATTTTATTGGTTCTACTTTAGTAAATTTATCTACTGGATTTGATTACTTAAAAGCAGTAATAGAAATGGCTTTGGGAAATTACTATTTTCAAAAAAGTAAAGATCATCAATATGCTGGTGTTTATTTTCTGTCTAAGAATACAGAATATTTATTAAATACTTTTAATCTAGAAGCAGATTATATTGTTGAAAAACAAATACTCAACAATGAATTGAAAAACATTCAAAACAGTAATGATCGATCTGGTTATATTATTTACAAAAGCGATAAAAAAATAAATTTTAAGAAAAACTAAGCCAATGAAGATACTTGCAATAATTGGTTCAGGCGATTTAGGTCAGCAAATTGCACATTATGCTTTATCTCATAACCACTATTCAACGGTAGTGTTTTTTGATGATTTTTCAAATGAAAGTCAAGTAAATGGAATGGAGATTCTCGGGACAACAGAATCAATAGAAAAATCTTTTTCAGAAAATCTTTTTCACGAAATTATAATTGGTTTAGGGTATAAACACTTAGCAGTAAAAAAAGAGATGTACGATAACCTAATGAGAAAAGAAATTCCATTTGGTAGAATAATTCATTCTTCTTGTTGGGTAGATAAATCGGCAACAGTAGAGCATGGTTGCATAATTTATCCTGGATGTTTAATTGATGCTAATGCAATAATTAAGGCAAATACTGTATTAAATATTGGCTGTACAATTTCGCATAACTCAACAATTGAAACACATTGCTTTTTAGCACCAAGAGTAGCTGTTGCAGGTTTTGTGAATGTTAGTGAGCAATGTTTTTTAGGAATTAATAGCACTGTTATTGATTCTATTTCAATTATAGAAAAAACTCCAATTGGTGGTGCAAGCGTTGTTGTAAAGTCAATAGAAAATCAGGATTATATGCAGGTAATCCAGCAAAATTTTTAAAATTATGATCCCATTTAATAAACCATTCCTAATAGGAAGTGAACTAAAATATATAGAAGATGCAGTGTTGTCTGGTAAAATATCTGGTAACGGAATCTTTACGCAGAAATGTCAAGCTTTTTTTGAAAAAGAATACGGTTTCAAAAAAGCATTACTTACTACGTCATGTACAGACGCACTAGAAATGTGTGCCATTTTAGCAAATATAAAGGAGGGTGATGAAGTAATTGTGCCAAGTTATACTTTTGTTTCTACTGCAATTGCTTTTATTCGTCAAGGTGCAAAAGTAATTTTTGCCGATTCTTATGAGGATAATCCTAATATTGATGCCGATAAAATTGAAGCATTAATTACGTCCAAAACCAAAGCAATTGTTCCAGTGCATTATGCAGGAATTGCGTGCGATATGGATAAAATAATGCAACTTGCTACAAAATACAATTTAATCGTAATTGAAGATGCGGCTCAAGCTATAGATTCATTCTACAAAGGAAGACCTTTGGGAAGTATTGGTCATATGGCAGCTTTTTCGTTTCACGAAACTAAAAACATTATTGCAGGCGAAGGCGGAATGCTAGCAATTAATGATGAAAAATACAGTGAAAGAGCCGAAATTATTTGGGAAAAAGGAACCAACAGATCACGCTTTTTTAGAGGAGAAATAGATAAATATGGTTGGGTAGATACAGGTTCCTCTTTTTTACCATCAGAAATTATTGCAGCGTTTCTTTGGGCACAAGTCGAAAATTTGAAAATAATTCAAGACAAAAGAAAAAAATTATGGGAGTATTATTATCAAAAATTAAATGCACTTAAAGAAGAATTAAACATTCAACTTCCAAGTTTGCCAGAATATGCTACCAATAATGGTCATATGTTTTTTATAGTGTTTTCTTCTATCGAAGACAGAACAAATGCTATTAAACGTTTAAAAAACAACGATATTTTAGCGGTTTTCCATTACATATCGTTGCACTCTAGTCCATTTTACACCGATAAATATTCTGGAGAAGCTTTGCCAAATACCGATAAATTTACCGATTGTTTACTGCGATTACCAATGTTTTACGAATTATCATTTAGTCAAATAGACACCATTGTGGAAAGTCTAAAAGTTAAATAGCATGATAAGAACAATTAAAAATAAGATTTTAAAGTATCTATTTTCCCATTTTGAACAGTTTGAACAAAATAAGAAAACAGCACTTGTTGCTAAATTCAAGCAAGTAGGTAAAAATTTTCAAATTGGAAAGGACTTTTCGGTTCACAATCCAAAATATATGGAATTTGGTACTGATTTTTCTGCATTAGAAAGGTTTAGAATTGAAGCTTGGGACTATTTTCAAGGTCAAAATTTTACTCCAAAAATTAAAATTGGTAATAATGTGATTTTTAACACAGATATCCATATTGGTTGTATAAATCAAATTGAAATTGGCGATAATTGCCTTTTTGCCAGTAGAATTTACATTACCGATCATCACCATGGAGATACAAGCGAAGGAATGATTGCAATTATTCCAGCAAAACGTCCTTTGATTTCAAAAGGTGCTGTAAAAATTGAAAATAATGTATGGGTAGGAGAAGGAGTTGTAATTATGCCTGGTGTAACTATAGGTGAAAATAGTATTATTGGTGCAAATTCAGTTGTAACTAAAAGTGTTCCTAAAAACTCAGTATTCGCAGGAATACCAGCTAAATTTATAAAGCAATTAGTTTAAGATAATAAATTAAAAATGTCAGAAAATATAAAATTCCTAGCCTATTATTTACCACAATACCATCCCATTCCTGAAAATGATAAATGGTGGGGAAAAGGATTTACTGAATGGACTAATGTAAAAAAGGCAAAGCCCTTATTCAAAAATCACCAACAACCTATTGTTCCTGGAGAGTTAGGATATTATGATTTGTTAGAACAGCCCGAAATTCAAGAAAAACAAGCCCAATTGGCTAAAGAGTATGGTGTTGATGGTTTTATATACTATCAATATTGGTTTGGTAATGGGAAAATGCTTCTTGAAAAGCCAGCTGAACAAATGTTGGAAAATAAAAAAGTTGATGTTCCTTTTTGTTTTTGTTGGGCTAATGAAACTTGGAAAGGAATTTGGCATGGACTTGATAATCCGGAAATAATTGTTGAACAATTATATGGTGGCGCTGAAGATTATTTGAACTATTTTTATTACTTATTGCCATTTTTTAAAGACCAGCGCTATATTAAGATTGACAATAAACCAATGTTTCACATTTATCGACTGGATGATATTCCAGACGTCAATCTATTTATAGATTTGTTTAACAAACTTGCAATAGAAAACGGTTTTAATGGGGTTTACTTTGTTTCTACTGTAAATATTAGCTCCGAAAATGTGCTTAAAAATGATAATGTATATGGAGTAGTTGGAATAGATGCATTTCAAAAACTCAGATATTCACAATTATTTCATTTTAAAGAAGATACTTTGTTTTATAAAATAGAGCGTCATATTCTTTATCATCTGGGATACTTTGATGATTTAGGGAAAAGAAAAAAACCTTTAGTTATTGATTATTCCAAGGGTTTAAAGAAAATTAACATGGAGTTTCCACATAATAAATTTATACCGTGTGTAATTCCAAATTGGGATAATTCTCCACGAAGCGGAAGCAAATCAATGATTTTTATTCATTCAAGTCCCAAAGCATTTTATAATTACTTTAAACAGTTGATGACTTATATTGAAAAACAACCCCACAAACCTAAATTTGTAGTTTTAAAATCATGGAATGAATGGGCCGAAGGCAATTATTTGGAGCCAGATGGATCCTATGGTCGTAAATGGTTAGAAGTTGTTCAAAGCATAAAGAAAGAATTTTTTACTAATGAAATTTAGATGGTAAAAATTAGTATAATAATCCCGGTTTATAAGGTAGCACCCTATATTCAAAATTGTTTGGATAGTGTTTTAAATCAAGATATGTTGCCTGAGGAGTATGAGATTATCTGTATAGATGATGGTTCTCCTGATGGTTCTGCTGAAATTATTTTGGATTATGCTAAAAAGTATTCTAATATCTTCTATGTTTACCAAGAGAATCAAGGTGTTTCGGGAGCAAGGAATACTGGGTTGGAACGCGCGACAGGTGATTATATCCTATTTGTTGATGGAGATGATTTGCTGTATCCTAATGTTTTAGGGAGTTTGTATTTGGAAGTTCAAACCAATAATTTGGATTTGTTGTATTTACAAGTTGATTATTTTGATGCGAATGGATTGTACACAAGTACTATTTCAATGGAAGCTACCGATGGAGCCATATTGGATGGTCTTCGTCATCAAAGAAGAGGTTTTATTTGTAGTTTATATCGAAGCGCTCTTCTTGAAACTATTCGTTTTGAGGAAGGAATTCTAATAGGAGAAGATGCTCTTTTTAATATTATGGTTCATTTAGTGGCTCAGCGTTGTAGTTATATAGCTATTCCAGCCTATAAGTATTTGATTCGTTCTGGTTCTGCCTTGAACTCAGAATTAAGGTATTCTAAAAAAGCATTTATAGGATACCTTAAAACTATTGATGTTTTGAGTTCTTATTTAGAACAAAATAGATCACAATTTACTGTTGAACAACAAAAATATTTTCAGCGTCCTTTTTTTAAGACTTCAGAGTTGGCTTTGAATGCCAATGTAATACCATCGTTATCGATTTCTCGTTATAAAGCATTGCGTAAT
>JAIEMH010000212.1 GCA_019752245.1 Flavobacteriaceae bacterium | reverse complement strand
TCTCTTCTCAAATGGATTACCAAAATAGCCCCGATTGTAGTGAAAACAAAAGCCGTTTTTTCTTAAAAATAGCTTTTATTGTAGCGAAAGCAGGTAAATACATCGCAGAAAATGCACGAAACAATCGCTCCTTAATCGAAACGAATAGTTTTTGCTGGTGAAATTTTGGCTATTATATAGGATGGGATTAACAAAACAATAAGGCAAATAACAATTGTGCCAATGTTAAGTACTATTATATAAAGTATGTTTATTTCTACAGGAGCAACATTGACATAGTAGCTCTCGGGATTTAGTTTTATTATTCCAAAGTACTTTTGAATTATTAACAAACCTAGTCCTATTATATCTCCCCAGAAAAGACCTCTTATAATTAAATAGAATGCATTGTAAAGAAAAATTTTTCTTATAGACCAATTATTAGAACCCATTGATTTGAGAATCCCTATCATTTGTGTTCTTTCTAAGATTAAGACTAATAGCGCTACCACCATATTGATTGTTGAAACCACTATCATTATTATTAGAATGACAATTATATTAAAATCGAAAAGCTTTAACCAATCAAAAATGTAATAGTATTTCTCTACAATTGTCTGCGAATTCAATATCGAAGAGGTTTCATTGTAAACTTCATCGCCTTTTTCTTTGATCTTTGTAAAGTCATCAACAAAAACTTCAAATGAGCCTATTTGATCTGGACTCCATTTATTAATTTTTTGAAGATGACGTAAGTCTCCTATTACAAATGCAGCATCGAATTCTTGAAACCCTGAATTATAAATCCCGACTATCTTGAATCTACGACTTTTTGGCATTTTGCTTTGCCCTTCATCTACAAAGAATGTATTGAAACTATCTCCTAATTTTAGATTTAATCTATTTGCTAAATATTCTGATATTACAACTTCTTGATTTAAGTTAGTTCGTAGATTTGGAATTGTTCCCGAAATCAAGTACTCTTTAATATAATCCCATTTATAATCTTTACCTACGCCTTTATATGTAATACCTTCAAAAGCAGATTCTGTTCTAATCATTCCCAATTTCGTAGCAACTGCTTGAACATGGCTTATTCCTTGAACAGATTTAAATTTTGGGTAAAACTTTTGATGAATAGAAATTGGATCTGTACTTACATCGGATTGATTTCCATTGAAAGCAGAAATTATTATGTGTCCGTTGAAAGCAGAAACTTTTTGGCGTATTTTTTGTTGTAATCCAATACCTGTAGCAACAGAAACTATCATCATTATTATTCCTAATGCAATAGCAGCAATGGCAATTTTTATTATTGGAGCAGATATACTACTTTTATGGTCTTTGGCAGTAATGAGGCGTTTGGCTATGAAATGTTCTAAGTTCAACTAATTATCTTTTGAATTTTCAACAAAGATACATAAAGTTTTTTGCCAAAGATTATACAGATTTTTTCACAAATTAAAATTAATTCTATGAAGTACTTAATTAATAGTTGTTTTCTTTTTTCATGCTTTTTATTCGTTTCTGCCTCCTGCGGTAGCAACTCAAAATTGAAAATTGACACAAAAAGAAATGAAACGAAATATAACGAAGATACTATCTTTCAAAACCCAATAAAAACTGGTGCCGATAACTATGCTGGCTACTTAACTTTATTAAAGGATAAAAAAATCGGAGTTGTTTCAAATCAAACAGGAATTTTATCAAATAAAACACATCTTGTAGATTTTTTAATAGAGAAGAACATTTCAGTTCAAAAAATCTTCGCTCCAGAACACGGTTTTCGTGGAACAGCTGATGCTGGCGAACACATAGTTGATGGCAAAGACATCAAAACAGGATTGCCAATAATTTCACTTTATGGCGACAATAAAAAACCAAAAGCTGAACAATTAGCCGGAATTGACATTTTAGTTTTTGATTTGCAAGATGTTGGTGCGCGCTTTTACACCTATATTTCATCTCTACATTATATAATGGAAGCTTGTGCCGAAAATAATATTGAACTTATAGTTCTTGACAGACCAAACCCAAACGGAAATATTGTTGACGGACCATTATTAGAAAAAGAATTTACGAGTTTTGTTGGTATGCATCCAATACCAACACTTCACGGAATGACAATTGGCGAATATGCCAAAATGATAAATGGCGAAAAATGGCTGAAAAACGGAATTCAATGCAAACTAAAAGTTATACCATGCCTAAATTACAATCATGAAATGAGTTATAGTTTACCTGTAAAACCATCGCCAAATTTACCAAACGACCAAGCTATAAATCTCTATGCAAGTATTTGCTTGTTTGAAGGAACAAATGTGAGCTCTGGAAGAGGAACAGAAAAACAATTTCAAATTTACGGTTCGCCGTATTTACCAAAAAGTGATTTTAGTTTTACACCTATTCCAAATTTTGGAGCTAAAGATCCGATGCATAAAAACCTAATATGCTATGGTGCAGATTTGTCATCCATACCAAAAGTAACACAACTCGAATTAAAATGGTTGATAAAAGCCTACAACACTACATCAGATAAATCGAAGTTTTTTACTCCGTTTTTTACAAAATTGGCTGGAACCAAAAAATTGCAACAACAAATTGAAGCCGGAGTTTCTGAAAAAGACATCAGAAAATCATGGGAAAAAGATTTGAATGACTTTAAACAAATGAGAAAGAAATATTTGATATATTAATAAAAGTAAGTTTACAAAGGCAATTTCTCCTTCATTTTCTCAACAATATTATATGCTGCCGGACAAATAGCAACATTTTTTAAAGTCAAATCGGTAATTTGATTGAACTTCTTTCTGTCGGTATGCGGAAATTCTCGACACGCCTTTGGACGCACATCATATATAAAACAAGTATTATCCGAATCTAGAAAATTACACGGAACACTTTGCAAAACATAATCCTTATCTTCATCAATTCGTAAGTATTGATCTATAAATTGCTGTGGTTTTTGCTTTAAATGCTTAGAAATTCGCTCAATATCTGCCAATGTAAAAAGTGGTCCTGTCGTTTTACAGCAATTGGCACAACTTAAACAATCGGTTTTTTTAAACTCAGCATCATGTAAATCTTGCATTACATAATCTAAATTTTTCGGCGTTTTCTTTTTTAGCTTATCAAAATACTTTTTGTTTTCGATATGCTTATCTTTGGCAAGTTTCTCGAGTTCGTTTAAATTTGGTTTCAACATAACACAAAATTAAACTTTTAAACCATTAAACCATTTTAAACTAAATTAATTTTATGAAAGATTTATTCGGAAAAGCCATTCTAGATTTTCAAACCAATAATTCTCCTGAAGCTATCAGTACAGAAACCAACATTTCTGAAGCCGATGATATGGATGTTAATTATCTTTTTCGGTCATATAATGAAATGCCAAATCTCGAGCAGAAGGCGTTACAACTTTCAAAAGGTAAAATTCTAGACGTTGGTTGCGGTGCTGGAAGTCATAGTTTGTATCTTCAAGAAAACAATTTCGATGTAACTTCTATCGATATTTCTGCAAATGCAATCGAGGCTTGTCAACTTCGCGGATTGAAAAATGCCAAAGTTCAAAACATTTTAGATTTAGAAAATGACAAATTTGATACCATTCTATTATTAATGAACGGCACTGGAATTTTCGGAACTTTAAAACAAACATCCAACTATTTGCAAAAACTAAAAAGCTTGCTTGCGCCAAATGGACAAATCCTCATCGATTCTTCCGATATCATTTACATGTTTGACGAAGACGACGATGGTTCTAAATGGATTCCTGGCGAAGGCTATTACGGCGAACTCACTTTCACAATTTGCTATAAAAACCAAACCGAAGCACCTTTTCCGTGGTTGTATTTAGATTACAACACCTTGCAAAATGCGGCGCATGCAAATGGTTTGCAATGCGAACTCATTCAAGAAGGCGATCATTTTGATTATTTGGCGCGTCTTTTTTAGAAGCTAGTTCCAGCTTTCCACTATATCTTTTCCTTGTTAAAGAAACAAGAAAAAGGATGCCGTTGCAATCTGGGCTAAGCCATCACTAAACTTCAATCAAATCTGTCGTTTTAATAATATCGGTAATCGCTTGGTAAAGCACATCAAGATCTTCAACACTATTGTAAACATTAATCGAATAGCGAATATAAGTTGCTCCATTCAACGGCATAACCGGAATTTGAATTTTATATTTAGTATACAACAACTCCTTCAAAGCTAAGGGATTTTTAGTTCGCACAGGAATACTCGCCATTTGACCCAAAAATTCTTCCGTAATCGGACAAATTGGTTTAGTATTTACCAAATCACAAAAGCGTTGGTAGTTTTCCAGAACAATTTTTCTAGATTCTTTTGACTTTTCCTTCCAATTGTTTTCTTCCAAAAATGAAATTACTTTTGGCGTACACAGAAAGGCCGAATGATCATTTGTACCTTGGTATTCGTGATAATCTAAAAACTGACTGTCACTTGGCGCCAAACTTTCATAACCCCAGCTCACAACCAAAGGATCAATATCCTCCTGAAATTCCTTTTTCACATACAAAAACGAACTTCCTTTTGGAGCCAACATCCATTTATGTAAAGTTCCTGTATAAAAATCGGGATTCAATTCTTGAATATTTAAATCTATATGACCAGGAACATGTGCGCCGTCAATTATGGTAATCAATCCTAACTCTTGAGCTTTATCACAAATTTCTTTCACCGGAAAAATCAAAGCTGTCGAACTAGACATTTGATTTAAGAAAACAACCTTGGTATTTTTAGTGCAACCTTTCCAGAATTCCTCTATCATTTGTTCTTTAGAAACTATAGGAAGTGAAATTTCTTGACGAATATACTTGGCTCCAGATTGTTTGCAATAGAAATTCCAAGTTCTGTCCATTGCGCCATACTCATGATTAGTAGTTAGAATTTCATCTCCACTTTTCAATTTCAAACTACGCATTATAGTATTAATTGCAACAGTGGGATTTGGCGTAAAAAAGAAATCTTCTTCATTACAGCCTATAAATTTGGCCAAAGGTTTTTTAGCTTCTTTTAAATAAACTGGTAATTTCTTTTGAATAAAATAAACAGGATCTGTTTCTAGTTCCAATTGAAAACGTTGGTATTCTTCGAAAATTGGTTTTGGGCAAGCACCAAACGAACCGTGGTTTAAAAAAGTAATTGATTTATCTAAAAGAAATTGTAATTTCATAAGTTTAAAATTTATTTTTAAGAGGTAACATAGGTTATCGTTTATTTACATTGGTGTTTGCTTTTGCAAATTGTTGTTATTAACGATTTCATAGTTTCATTTTTTTGTAAAAATAAAAAATCCCAAACAACTAAAGAGTCATTTGGGATTCTAATTTTTATGCTTTAAAAAAATTATTGCATGTATTTCATCATAGTTGCCTGAAAAGTTTCTCCCCAAGTTTTAGCAATTTCTTGAGATTTTGTATTTAACTCTGCAGCTTTTTCATCCATTTTTTTTCCAACTGGACTGCTATAGAAAACATTCATTGCTTTAATTTCTTCTTTTGTAAACGCTTCCATATATACAGGAACTAATTTTTCTTTAAGATCTGTAATGCTTGCATCAAAGTCAACCAAAAAAGCAGCTTGCTTATCAGCCGGAATTTGACCAATAACTTGATCTTTTATCATTGATAATTGAGATCCAATAGCACTTTTATCTACAACTTTCAATACTTCTTTCTTATAATCTTCTTCAGACATTGCTGGAGCAGCAGATACAGTTGTAGTTGTTTTTTTTGCTACTGCTTTTTTAGCTTGAGCAAATCCAAACTGAGTTGCAACTACTAATGCTAAGGTTAAAATAACTTTTTTCATTTTGTTTTTTGGTTTTAAAAAATTTTTATAAATATATAATTTTCAATTATTATGCCAAAATTATTTTGGCTAATTCTGCATAATTTATAAGTTGTCAAATTATGATAAATGTTACAGAAAGGTATCTTTTTTCTACTATCGAGGAGTTTCAATTTTTATTGGTATTTGATAACTACACCGTACTTTTCTACCGTTTTGTTCTGCTGGTATCCATTTAGGAGACAAACTAAATAACCGAATCGCCTCTTTTCCAGCTCCATATCCAATGTCTTTTAGAACTTTAATTTCTGTAAGGCTTCCATCCATTTCAACTATAAAGCTAATAATAATTTGTCCTTTCAATCCAGCAACATCTGGCGCTTTATAATTATTCATTATAAACTTGTAAAAAGCCGCAATTCCACCAGGAAACTCAGGCTTTACTTCAACTCCCGATGGATTATATATTGTTTCATCAACTGGTTCCGTAGTACTTGGTAAAGCATTCTGCGACTTTACGGTTTGTAATGCACAAAAAAAGAAAAATAAGAATAGTATTTTATTCATTTGTTTGATAAAATTAAGGCTCAAATGTATTAAATAGATTTTTAAATTTAATAATTTGAATAATCATTAATTAGAAACTTTAAAATCAAGAGGTAGTTTTATTTCAATACTAATAGGCTTTCCACCTCTTTTAGCTGGTTCCCATTTGGGTGCTTTTTTTAAAACTCTTATTATTTCTGTTGCAGTTTCAACATCAACAAATTGAATTACTTTTATATTCTTAATAGCTCCATCAACATCTATTGTAAAAGCAGTTATCATTTTGCCTGCCTTTTTAACTTTTGAGAAATCAAATTCCTTGTTTATAAAGTCGTAAAATTTATCTAAACCACCACCATTAAATGTAGGATCAGTTCTATCACCAGAAAGATAAACTTCATCTTCACCTCCAATTTGTGCAAAAGAAACACTTGAAAATAATAGAAAAAATAAAACTAAAGCAATTGCTTTCATCTCAAAAAATTAAGGGATATTCAAATATTTATGGGTTTGCAATGAAACCCTCCACTTTGGGTTGTTCATTACATAATCTACAATAAGTGGTGTCATTTCTTCTTTCTTGCTCCATTCTGGTTGAAGAAAAAGAATGGCATTTTTATTGACTTTCTCGGCTTGCTCTTCGGCAAAAATAAAATCGTGTTTATTGTAAATGATTACTTTTAGTTCTTGCGCAATTGCATAAGCATCGTCAACTGGTAGTTTGTTTTTCTTTGGAGAAAGGCAAAACCAATCCCAAGTTCCAGTCACAGGATAACAACCTGAGGTTTCTATATGAACTTTTAAATCTTGATTTTTTAGCTTTTGAGTAAGCAAAGTCATGTCCCAAGTTAAAGGTTCGCCTCCAGTAATTACAACTGTATCGGCATATTTCTTGGCATTTTGAACAATTAAATCTGTTGAAGTTGGCGGATGCAATGCTGCATTCCAACTTTCTTTAACGTCGCACCAATGGCAACCTACATCGCAACCACCAATTCTAATGAAGTATGCGGCTGTTCCTGTATGAAATCCTTCGCCTTGAATGGTGTAGAATTCTTCCATTAGAGGTAGCATTTCGCCTTTGTTAACTGCTATTTGTATTTCTTTTGTTAGCATTTTTGTTCTTTTTTG
>JAIEMH010000389.1 GCA_019752245.1 Flavobacteriaceae bacterium | reverse complement strand
TCGTGATAGGTTTTATTATTTGGATTGAATTTTCCTTCTTGAATACTTACCAAGTGTTTTGGAAAATGTCCAGCAGAAAACGACTTTAAGTCGATTCCGTTTTTTTCGATTAATTTTAAAGATTCTGTTGCCAAATGTACCGTTTCGACTTCAATTTGTTTGGTAAGTTCACCGAGTTTGTTTTTGATTTCTACAAATTCGGCAATGGTTTTATTGTTGAAATGCGTAATTTCTTCACGATTGTTTTCGTTTAAAATCAACCTTCCAGTATCCATAATTTCTCTTGAAACGTCCCAACTTTTATCGTCGTCGGTTTTTTCCATTGTAAAATCTACTAGTAAATTGGTCAGCGTTGCATCTTCTCCAGCTTGCGCAATAATGGCGTCAACAGCTTCGGTTAAAAGATTTTCGGTGTCAAGAGAAACTTCGAAAGTTATGGGTAAATTTAAATCGTGTGCGAAAGCCCGAATGACTTTGTGTGTGAATTTATCTATAGTAGAAATATCAAAAGCTGCATAATTGTGAATTAGGTTTTTAATGATGCTTTTGGCTTTGACTTGAATCCTTTTTGGGTTCCAATGTGCTTTTTCTTCAAGATCTTCATTGATTTCTTTGAGAATATCGTGCATCAATTGCAATGCTTTTTCAGATGGAACATCTTTAGAAAACTCGGACAGACTTTCTACAACGCGGCTTTTCATTTCGTGCACCGCTTTGTTGGTAAACGTAATGGCAAGAATGTTTCTGTAAGCGTCATTTTTATTGGATAAGAGAATAATTTTTAGGTATTCTTTCACCAAAGTATAGGTTTTTCCTGAACCTGCGGATGCGTCGTATATAGAGAAAGCTGGCTTTTGCATTTAATTTTTATTAATCTGATAAATATAATTCAATTTACTTTCTTCTCCGTAATATTCTACTTCAAATTCGTCAATTTTTATTCCACCTATTTTCTCCATTGCTTTTTGAGAGCGAATGTTGTTGGCGCCAATGTGAAAATAAATGGTATCAACGTATTGAAATGCATAATCCATCATGAGCTTTTTCAATGCTTTGTTGTAACCATTTCCCCAAAATTTTCTTCCAATAAAAGTGTACCCTATTAGTACAGAATTGGTTTCTGGATTATAATCATAAAATCGGCTACTGCCAATAGGTTCGTTGGTTGTTGCTTCTCTTATGAAAAATGCTCCTTTTGACTCGATTGCACCTTCAAAAAAGTTTTGGAAAACTGGTTTTTGATATCTTAACTTATTGGGATGCTGTTCCCAAAGTAATTCGTCGTTGGCTACCGTATATAATTCTTCAAAATCTGTTTCTTGAAGCGGAATTAGTTTTAGTAACTGATTTTGCAGATGTGATGGTTGTAGATCGAAATTCATTGTTGTTGCGATGGTGTTAGCCCAGATTACTTCACTAAAAAATTATTTTCATTTGTTGCCTTCGAGTGCCTCAGGCAACAAATGAAAAAGACATAGTGGAAAACTGGAAATGGCTTTTAAAAGGATTTAATAAAATTATAACGTAATTGTGTAACATTTTTAGAAGTTAAATTTATAACTTTGAATTCACATATTAATAATCTTTTAAAATAAATATACTATGGCTTTTGAATTACCACAATTACCTTATGCGTATGACGCTTTAGAACCACATATTGACGCTAGAACGATGGAAATTCATCATTCTAAACACCACAACGCTTATACTACCAACTTGAATGCGGCAGTAGCTGGAACAGAATTGGAAGGTTTAACGATAGAGAATATTTTAATAAATCTTGATAAGAAAAATGCTGCTGTTAGAAATAATGGTGGTGGTTTTTATAATCACAATTTGTTTTGGACCGTAATGTCACCTGATGGTGGTGGTTTGCCAACTGGTGAATTGCTTGAAGCAATTGAGAGAGATTTTAAATCATTTGACGAATTTAAAGCGCGTTTTGCAAAAGCTGGAGCAACTCAATTTGGAAGTGGTTGGGCTTGGCTTTGTGTTAAAAAAGGTGGCGAACTTGACGTTTGCGGAACTCCAAACCAAGACAATCCGTTGATGCCGGAAGTTGGTTGCGGTGGAACTCCAATTTTAGCAATGGACGTTTGGGAACATGCTTATTACTTACATTATCAAAACCGTCGTCCAGATTATATTGAAGCATTTTTTAATGTTATCAATTGGACGGAAGTTGCAAGAAGATATGCATTAGAGAAATAATCTATATTAAATATCAAGTAAAACCCGATAGGTAATTGTCTATCGGGTTTTTTTGTATGTGAATTTTTTAAAAAGACGTTCGTTTTCACGAACGCCTTTTTGCCCCAAATCTAACATATACTTAACCTACTAAGTTCTATGATGGAGCAAACATAGCTGGAAGATGCTTAAAAATGCTTAAAAAAAGATAAATATATTGGAATGATAGGCAAATGATAGTAGAATTTACCTTTTAGAAAGTGGAACTTATAGAAAATAAAAAAGGTGAAATTTCTTTCACCCTTTTTGCCCCAAATCTACCATAAACTTAACCTACTAATGCTATGGTTCTCCAAAGATATATGGCTGTGTATTGTCTATCAAAATATTATTGATGAATTACAATAATAATCGACAAACTACATGTTTTATACACTTTAGTAAGCTCTAGCGTCTTTTCCTTCATAAAAATTCATAAAAGCACGGTTCACCACTCGGTTTCCGCCTGGTGTTGGATAGTCTCCAGTGAAGTACCAATCACCTAAATTTTTAGGACAAGCTACGTGAAGATTATCAACTGATTGAAATATGATTTTTACTTCGGCTTTTACACTTGCAGTTGTAAGTAATTGTGCTATTTTATTTGATATTTCCATATCGCTAAATGACGAATATATTTCGGTTACATAATTCACTACATCAATGTCTTTTAAGTTCTCTTGTGTCTTGCATTTTTTGTAAACATCATCAACAATATGATATAAATTTCGCTCTTTTAAAAGTTCGATTGCTGCTTGAAAAGCTACTAAACCTTCCAGCTTTGCCATATCAATTCCGTAGCAATCTGGATAACGAATTTGTGGTGCCGATGACACTACAACAATGCGTTTTGGATTTAATCGGTCCATCATTTTGATGATACTCATTTTTAGAGTTGTACCACGAACGATACTATCATCAATAATCACTAAATTATCGGTTGGTTTTATAACGCCATAAGTAACGTCGTAAACGTGCGCTACTAATTCGTCACGGTTTTTATCATCTGTGATAAACGTTCTTAGCTTGGCATCTTTAATAGCAATTTTCTCTGTTCTAATTTTCACAGACAGAATTTCTTCTAATTTTTCTTTAGTAAGCGTTTTCCTGTTTGTTAAAATAAATTGATTTTTTCTTTGATTTAAAAAATCTTGAGCAGCTTCTACCATTCCGTAAAATGAAGTTTCGGCTGTATTTGGAATATAAGAAAAAACTGTATTATCGGTATCATCTTCAATAGCTTCAAGAACTGCTGGAAGAATTAATTTACCTAAATTTTTACGTTCTTGATAAATTTCGGCATCGCTTCCACGAGAGAAATAAATTCTTTCGAACGAACATGCTTTTTTTACTGTTGGGACAATAATTTCTTCTTCGGTTACTTTTCCGTTTTTCTTGATTATTAATGCATTTCCTGGTTTAAGTTCTTGCACTTTATCAAATGGGACATTGAAAACCGTTTGAATAACTGGTCGTTCTGAAGCTACAACCACAATTTCGTCGTCTTCGTAGAAATACGCAGGACGAATTCCGGCTGGATCTCGAAAAACAAATGCATCACCATGACCAAAAAGTCCGGCCATTGCGTATCCTCCATCCCAACCTTTGGAAGCGCGTTTTAATATTTTTTGAATGTCTAATTTTTCGGCAATAACTGGCGAAGCTTCTCTTTTAGACAATCCGTTATTTTTACATTCTTGGTATAAATCAGTTACTTCATCGTCTAGAAAATGTCCGATTTTTTCCATTACAGTAACGGTATCTGCCATTTCTTTAGGATGTTGCCCAAGTTCTATCAAACTATTAAAAAGTTCTTTAACGTTGGTCATGTTAAAGTTTCCTGCAACAATAAGATTTCGGTGCATCCAATTGTTTTGACGCAAAAATGGATGAACACTTTCTATGCTATTTTTTCCAAAAGTTCCGTAGCGAACATGCCCCAAAAATAATTCTCCTATGTAAGGAATATTAGCTTTTTGCGCCGCAACGTCATTTGCATATTCTGGATGCGAAGTCATCTCTTCGTTAATGCGTTCATTTATTTGCTTGAAAACATCTTGAATTGCTTGTGCATCGTTAGATCTAACTCGGCTTATGTAACGTTCACCTTGTTCAACATCTAATTTAATTGATGCAAATCCAGCTCCATCTTGTCCTCTGTTGTGCTGCTTTTCCATAAGTAAATACATTTTTTGTATTCCGTAGAAAGCAGAACCGTATTTTTCTTTGTAGAATTCTAACGGTTTTTTTAATCTTAAAAGTGCAATTCCACATTCGTGTTTTAATGCGTCGCTCATTGTAGTTGTGTGTTGTTGTAGTTATTGTAATGAAAAATCATCGTACAAAGGTAAAAAATCCTTTGTGTTAAATAGTGAAAATCGTGTTAATTGAAAATAAAAATGCCCCGAAAGTTCGAGGCATATTTCTTTATGATAATTCTATTTCAAATTGTGTCAGCGCTTTAAATTGTTTCAAGCGGCTTTTCACTTCGTCTTCTTTTAATTCTACCATTCTGTCGGTTCCGAATTTCTCTACGCAAAAAGAGGCTAAATTGGAGCCCTGAATAATTGCAGTTTTCATAGTTTCAAATGAAATATCGCCTTGTTGCGTAATAAATCCTGCAAATCCACCTGCGAAAGTGTCACCTGCGCCAGTTGGATCAAAAACATCGGCCAAAGGTAATGCTGGTGCAAAGAAAATTTCATGATTATGAAAAATTAATGCGCCATGTTCTCCTTTTTTAATTACCACGTATTTTGGCCCCATTTCATGGATTTTTGCAGCTGCTTTTACTAGAGAATATTCTCCAGAAAGCTGACGTGCTTCTTCATCATTGATTGTAATTACATCAACTCGTTTGATAACGTCCAATAATTCTGGCAAAGCGCAATCCATCCAGAAGTTCATGGTATCAAGAACTACTAATTTCGGTTTGGTTGTCATCTGATTTAAAACACCACTTTGTACTATTGGATGCAAGTTTCCTAACATCACAACATCTGCGTTTTTAAAATTTTCTGGAACTATTGGGTTAAAATCTGCCAAAGTGTTCAATTCAGTAGCCAACGTATCTCTTGAGTTCATATCATTATGATATTTTCCACTCCAGAAGAAGGTTTTACCACCTTTTACGATTTCCAATCCAGAAATATCGATGTTTCTTGACGTTAATAAATCTAGATATTCCTGAGGAAAATCGTCACCAACAACAGAAACTATTGCTGACTGTAAATTAAAATGGGAAGCTGAAAGTCCGATATACGTTCCTGCACCACCAAGTATTTTATCCGTTTTTCCAAAAGGAGTTTCGATAGCATCAAAAGCGACCGTTCCTACTATTAAAAGTTTGTTCATTTTTACGTTTTGAAATTAAAGGTGCAAAGATAAGTTTTCTGTAGCAGAGTTGCAAAGGATAAATTAAGTGTGCCTTATTAAAACATGTTTAATCCATAAAAAGGGTACCACAACCATGCTTTATCTATGCTTTATCCATGCTTTATCTATGCTTTATCTATACATTAACTATTCCGCATGACTTGTACTAAAGCAACTTACCTTCTTCATTTTCATAAAAAGCATCAATCGATAAATTGGGCAAACCCGAAGCATAAACGGCTAATTCATCGCAACGTTCGTTTTGTGGATGATTGTTGTGTCCTTTTATCCATTTGAAATCTACTTGGTGTTTTCGGTAAATTTTTAAGAAACGCTTCCATAAGTCGGAGTTTTTTCTTCCTGCGAAACCTTTTTTCTCCCAACCTAAAACCCATTTTTTCTCTACAGAATCTACAACATATTTGGAATCGGAGACCACTAATACTTTCATGTTTGGATTTTTTAGTTTTTCTAAACCTACAATTACTGCTAAGAGTTCCATTCTATTATTGGTTGTATGTCGAAAACCTTCGTAAAATTCTTTTTTGTGAGGTGTTCCTACTAATTCCATAACAACGCCGTAACCTCCTTTTCCGGGATTTCCTTTGGCTGCGCCGTCTGTATAGATGTGAACTTGGTGAGACATATTAAGTAGTATGTTAGAAATACGAGGTACGATTAAAGGATTAAGTTAAAAGTTTTTCAATTACTTCAGGAAAATGTGTTTGTTCTAAAATGCTGTTTTTCGCTGCAATTTCTTCGGCTGATTTACAGTCTTCTATGTTAACCGATTTTTGAAAAATAATTCCGCCTTCGTCATAATGTTCGTTTACATAATGAATGCTAATACCCGTTTCTTTTTCTTTATTTTTTAAAACGGCTTGATGTACATTCATGCCATACATTCCTTTTCCGCCATAATTTGGTAGCAGTGCTGGATGAATATTTATTATTTTATTTGGATATTGTTTAATGATGGCATCTGGAAATTTTAATAAAAAGCCAGCAAGAACAATTAAATCGGGTTGAATTTTATTAACTAATTCTAGCACATTACCTTCATTTAATTCTTGGCGTGTAAAAACTTCGGTTGGAATTTCAAATTTTCTTGCTCTTTCTAATACTTTGGCATTAGGATTGTTAGTGAAGATTCTGACTACGTTCGCAACACTTTTTTTATTGAAATGTAATACGATATTCTCGGCGTTAGAACCCGATCCGGAAGCGAATATTACTATCTTTTTCATTTATCCTGTAATTTTTATTACGCAAAAAAAAGAATAATAAATGATAATAAATAATATAAATGAGGTCTTTGTGAAATAAATTTTTTAATTTCGTAGTCACATTTATTAACTAAAAGGTGGTTTTAAGATAAAGTTTTTTATTTTTGCCAACAATTTAAATTTTAAAATTAAAGATTATGTCAGACATTGCATCAAGAGTTAAAGCGATTATCGTAGACAAATTAGGCGTTGACGAGAATGAAGTTGTAACAGAAGCAAGCTTCACAAACGATTTAGGAGCAGATTCATTAGACACTGTTGAGCTTATTATGGAGTTCGAAAAAGAATTTGATATTCAAATTCCAGACGACCAAGCAGAAAACATTGCTACTGTAGGTCAAGCTATTTCTTACATCGAAGAAGCAAAAAAATAATAAAATAAATAACCCGTTCGCAATATTTGTGTGCGGGTTTTTATTATTTTTTTAAAAATTAGACTATTTTTGATTGAATTTCAATCACACTATATTGAAATACCCTTGTCTCTTTAAGCTCAAAATAGGATAAAGAAATATTACATAAAATATTAACTATTTTTTAAATTTTTTTGTTATTTTAAAGCTGCTGGACCCGGATCCGGAATCTGCATC
>JAIEMH010000071.1 GCA_019752245.1 Flavobacteriaceae bacterium | reverse complement strand
AAAACACTAAATAATTTTGTCAAGGCTAAAAAATCTTTTAAAGATAAAGTCCATACCAAAGTATAGGGTCTTAAAATTATTAAAATGAAAAAAATCCAATATCAATAAATAATCTTTTTAGTAACTACAACCCCATCCTCCAACCTGATACAAACCAACAATACCTGATTATTGGAATGCAACTCTTTTAGCACAACAAAATTTTCATTCAAATCACGACGATCTAATAAAACCCTTCCTAACAAATCATAGACTACAAAAGAAGATAGTTTCAAATCATGACTATTGATAGTGATACTGTTAGAATCTGAATTAACCGATATACTAACATTTTCATCTTCAAATGCATTTGCTACTGCTGCCAAATTACTGGTTTGATACCGCAACACAAAACGATTATTAAAAGTCCCTGAAGCTGAAGTAAAAGAATACGGACTTTGTTTCAAATCATGAAAAATTTGAAGCAAAGTATCTTCTAAAAAAATACCTTGATTAGTTGCAAACAAGCCATCAAGTGCTCCAATTGCAATGGTATAATTCCCAGCTACAGGAATAGAATAACCCAAAGAAACCGAATCATTACTGTCAAAAGGCAATGGCCTGCCTTGTATGCATACCTTTTCATCACCAATTACTGAATAAAAATTTTGATTTCCATCCAACTTGGTGTAAGCATCATAAAGCACGTCTTTTTGATTGGTTGCATTGTCCAAATAACCAACAACGGTTCGTGTCGCAAAATTGGAGTCATTAACCAAATCCAGCCAAATTCTGTGTTTTTCAATAAAAGTGGTAAGACCAGCATTCTTGTAAAACTGCGTATTAGAATTCTGACTGTTAGTCCTCATTGAATTTTTAAAAGTTAGTAAAGCATTGGCGGAGGCACCTTCATTCATCAATACAAAAAAGCCTTGACAGGAACCTATAAAACCATTAAACCCATTTGGTCCTGAAAGTGTCGCAGTGCCATTGTGAGTTATATAATCACTAGCAGTATAGTTATACTGATATGAATTATAAAATGGATTGACTGCACTTGATGGCAACGTACCATGGGTCCACAATCTTACAGAACCCTCAATTACAGGATTTTCTATTGCATTATAATACAAAAAAGAAGTAACATCTAAAGCGCTTGGATACGGATTGCCTACTAAATTCCAATTATCATCTTGTGCCGAAAATGGAATACCATTCAAACTAGTATAACTCGGCAAAGTACTTGAAGTGATAGCACCTCTAGAGATCATAGTTGTAATCAAACCATTATTTATTGTTGCTCCCGAAAAATGAGCAGTATACACTTGTGGTACATTTCCAAAACCACTTGGACCTCTAACAATGTAACCCTTACCTTTTTCCATTAAATCACCAGCAGCCGAAGTCCAAAAGCCAACTCCTCCATTGGGATTAGCAAGTAAGGGATTCCATTTCCACAAATAACCCGAACCAGTATTGGGAGAAACTAAATTTAAAGAAAATTGCTCTAAAGGCGACGACCAATACACATAATCAAGCATTCGTATAGTTGCAGCTCTTTTTATAGTAGAAAACCCTGAATTAAGGGCAAAGTCATCCTTTTGTAGAATAATACCACCGTCTTCTACCTGCAAACCACCCAAATTGGTAATATCGCTTTCGGAGGAAAGAAATGAATTGCTTTCTATAAGTAAGTTGTTGCCATTATTAATTTGACATTTGCATGTTGTCAGATTTCCGTTTAGTAAAGTAGAATAATTTCCTGCTAAAATCGCTTTCGTAAAATTATTTGGCACCCCATTACTCCAATGCGTTCCATCCCATACGGTTGAAGCTTGTTTTCTAGCCAATAATTTTATATCATCTAGAACCCACAATTCATTGGTGTTATTATTCACTACTGTCAATCGCACTCTAAGATCACTTGTTTTTGGCAATCCTGTTAGTTTAATTGTACTATAACCTTGCGTGGTTAAAAAACCTGAAGAAATAGGTGTAAAACTTACAATAATGTCGGTACCGGAATAGGTTGATACAGCAGTACCTGTTCCGCTTAAAAAAGACCATTTGGCCTGACTACTTCCAGTAATTTCGATTTCATTAGACCACGAATTTCCTCCATTTGAACTAATCGCAACCGAAACAATGTCTCCATTTTCGCTCCCTTCGGATGGAGTTCTTGCATAAGAAGCCAACCTAAAATTAAACGAGGCATCTCTAATATTTAGTGTATTAATAGGAGCTAAAAGTATAATACAATTTGAATTATTTACTTGTAAACTTTTTGTTCCAACATATCTAGGTACTAAAGGCAAAGGAATACCAGTTTCTGCATAAGCGGTTCCTCCAGTAACAGTTGCAGTACCTGATTCGATTGTATAATTCCAAATAGGTAAACTAGATCCTGGCTCAAAGTCTTGGTTTACAATTACCTCTTCAAAAGCATTATAACCACATTCTACATAATCTAAACCATATCCTTGAATGGAAAATGCATAAAGCGGATTAACGGAATCATCAGAACTAATTTCTACAGTACCTATTCGCAAACCTATAGCACTTGGATCAAATAAAACAGTAAATGAAGTACTAGCACCAGGTGAAACCAAATTAGAAGCCATCGAAATAATTTGAAAATCAGCAGAATTCATTCCTGTTATAGAAATAGCAGCAATATGCAAGGCGGTAGTGCCATCATTTACAATACTATAATGCATTAAACTAGTTTCATTAACTACTTGACAAGATAAAAAAACAGTGTTATCAATATACGAAGGGGTAGTATCACCATTATCTATAGCGATCAAATTACCATAAACCATTAGTAAAGATCCATTACAACAAGAATATTTTTTTTGTCCTTCCGATTTAAAAGGAGCAGTTGCAAATGATAAACAACTCAGCAGTAAAAAAAAGTATTTAATCATAAACAATAATTTTAATAAATTAAACTAAAAAGATTTATTAAAGTTAATCCATAAAATTTTTATGCTATTATCATTTTTTAGTAAATGTTATTATACAATCTAAAAATAATATCACAAAATACTATAAGTAATACAAGTTCTACAAATATTTCATTTTAGAATTTTAATTAAAAAGCTAATACTTTTTTGATTTTTTATTAATTTGCTTTTTGCTTTGTGATAATCTTAACTAAAAACATATTTTAATATGAATAAAATGATTAACTTTACTTTATCATTTATTCAATGATTTTAAATAGTCCCAAATCTATTTTAATATCTTTTTTCCTACTTTATGCATTGGTAAATTGATTAAATCCAATTTACGATAGATTACGTATGTACTTTCAATTTAACTTTTAATTTATGTAAACCCTTATCTCATGTTAGAAAAAAAAATGGTATTTGACAAGATTATGTTTATTCTTGAGCCAACTGAAGAAATTGAATATGCTTCATTAGAAAAAAAAAGAGATTTTAATGTTTTAGTACTAACCAATCAAAGAATAATATTCACCAATTGCGAATTATTAAATAAAGATGTTTTCCATTTTTTTAAAATAAAAAACAACAATGTCCAAACAATAAATAGAATTAAAAAAAACCTACAATCAGAAACTAACATTAACGATATAATTAAACAGTATTTCAATTAAACAGTAATCAATATTTTTATTCTTTTTAATTGAATCAGGTGCCGTATATTTTTTAAATAGTAATATTTTTCTTTTGTAGAAGATTGCTATCTAAAGAAACATACTTAATGCTTACTCGCGCCATATTTTTCAATAATGATCATAGTAATAGCCAATTTTAGATTAGCAATTAACTTTATTAAATCTATTCAGAAAATACCCTAATTCAATTAAATACACTTCATTTAAAAATAACAAGTTCCTTCCTCTTGATAATGTTCCAAAGAATATGAAGCAACAACTAGCTCTAAAATAAATTCCTATCTAATGATTGATAACCTTGATTAAATTGCAATAACATTAATTACAACAAAAACGTACAATTATAGTGACACAAACAGTTGTGCTATACAATTCCAGAAGTAAACCCCATAAATTCCAGAATAGAAAACAGTAAACGTAAATCCAACAACCGTTAACATATTTTGTAAAAACCAAACACTATAGCATTCTATAATTTATAAAGTTTTAAAGCAGCAATACTCAACCACAACGTTCAATAATCGCAACTCTTTCTCAATTCCTCTTGTCCCAAAATAGAGAGGTACAAATAGTAAAAAATGCTTGTCATTTTAGAAGCAAGCGCTGAAAAACTTCTCAATAAGCTATTGGAACCATATTCTTGGAAACACACTTTTCTCATTCACCAAAAAACAGTACCACTTTTATAAAAAGTAAGAGTGTCCAACGTCCCTTTAAGCGCTAAAATTCCATCTTGTTTCGCTCTCTCATGTTCATTTTTTAATAAAACTATAACCAAAATGTAAAAGGAAAAAAAAGCAAACAATACTACTCAGATCTGTAAAAGACCAAAAAAAACCTATTTCATCACTCTTTATCCAATATTCAAACGCTAAAATAGTCTAAAGATAAAGCATGAATACTGTATAGATAAAGTATAGATAAAGTATAGATAAAGCAAGGATAGTGTATGGATAGTGTATGGATAGTGTATGGATAGTGTATGGATAGTGTATGGATAGTGTATGGATAGTGCATCAATGGTGAAAGTATGAAGTCATAGATAAAGCATAGATAAAGCATAGATAAAGCATAGATAAAGCATAGATAAAGCATAGATAAAGCATAGATAAAGCATAGATAAAGCATGGATAAAGCATAGATAAAGCATGGATAAAGCATGGATAGTGTATGGATAGTGTATGGATGGTGAAAGTCAACCATGAACAAAATGCAGTCAAAAATGGATAAATTCACAAGCAACCCAGCCTTGCAATCCTTAGCTCTAAAAAACAAAAAAAGCCTGTAAAAATCAATTTACAGGCTTATGCTATCTATCAGATAAAAATTAATTTCCTCCTCCTAATGATTTATAAAGTTGGATCACCGCATTCATCTGTTTATATTTATTATCAATATAATTGATTTCGGTGTTTAGTGCGTTGTCTTTTGCGGTAAGAACTTCTAAATAATTTACCAAACCGTATTGTAATAACTCGTCAGAATAACCTGCAGCTGTGCTCAAAGCATCCAATTGATTTTTTCTGATGACCAATTTATCCGTTTCATTTGCATACAAAGCAAGCGCATCCGAAACTTCTTTTCCTGCAACCAAGATTGCTTTTTCATATTGCAAATAGGCTTTTTGTTGGTTGGCTTTTGCAACTTCCAAACGTGTTTTGTTTTGGCGTTGCATAAAGATAGGTTGCGCCAATCCTGTGATTACATTTGCAAATAACGATCTTGAACTAAACCATTCTTTCAACTCCAAACTTTGTAAACCGCCAGTAGCATTAATAGTCAATGATGGATAAAAATAACTTCTTGCTACATTAGTCTGCTCAAAGGTGTTTCTGAAATTCAATTCGGCCGAAACTACATCTGGTCGTTTGCTTAACAAATAAACGGGTAATCCTGCAGAAATATTGGCATCGATTTTCTGAGATTCAAAAGTAGAACGTTTTACATCATTTGATGATTTTCCTAATAAAATAGAAAATGCATTTTCAGTTATTTTACGATTGTATTGCAAGTCTTTCAAGATAATTTCGGTGGCATATTTCTGAGCTTCGGTTTGTTTTACCGCGACTTCATTTACATTTCCTGCATCTTTCAATGCTTTTATTACATCCACACTTACCGTTCTGTTATTTATGGTATTGATAACCACTACAATTTGAGCATCGATTGCAAGCAATTGAAAATACAGCGAAGAAACATTGGCAATTAATTCTGTTTGAACAGCTTGTTTTGCAGCATTTGTTTGTAAATATTGTGCAATAGTTCCTCTTTTGGTACTTCTTATTTATCCCCAAATATCGGCTTCCCAAGATAGTTTTGCCGATAATTCGTGATTGTCTAACGTATTAAAGGCGCCACCAAACTGACTGTTTTTAGACAATTCTTGATGCGTGTATGTTGCATTTCCAGTAATAGAAGGTAAATATCCTGCTTTTCCTTGTTTCATTATAGCTTCTGCAGCAGCGATGTTCTGAATGGCAATTTGTAGATCCAAATTATTTTGAATGGCATCATTAATATGCTGTTGCAAAATGGCATCCGTAAATAATTTATCCCAAGAAACCATTGCCAATGATGTGGTATCGGTACTTTCGGTTCTGAACAATTTATCCGTTGTAACTTGTGGCGCTTGATACTCTTTGGCTACAAAACACGACTGCATTAACGTCATGACTGCAAGTAAAAGAATACTTTTTATGATATATTGCTTTTTCATTTTTCTTATTATATAGATTCGTCTGTTGATGTTGCTGCAATAGGCAACGGTTTTTTGCTGATTTTTTCTTGTAAGGTTTGGAACACGATAAACAATACCGGAATTACAAAAACTCCTAAAACAGTTCCAATCAACATTCCGCCAATTGCTCCAGTTCCAATAGCATTGTTTCCAACTGCTCCTGCTCCTTTTGCTAACATTAACGGCATCAATCCAAGAATAAAAGCGAAAGATGTCATTAAAATAGGACGCAAACGAGATGTTGCTCCTTGAACTGCAGCTTGAGCAATGGTCATTCCTTTTCGTCTGGCATCGGCAGCAAATTCTAAAATCAGAATCGCATTCTTGGCCAATAATCCAATTAACATAATCAATGTAATCTGAAGATAAATGTTATCACTAACATTAAAGAAATAAGCAAAAATATACGCTCCAGCCAAACCAACTGGTAGTGAAAGTAATACTGCAAATGGCAACATATAACTTTCATACTGTGCAGCCAATAAGAAATAAACGAAAATCAAACACAACATAAAAATAAAACCAGTTTGCCCACCAGCGCTAATTTCTTCACGTGTCATTCCCGAAAATTCATATCCATAACCAATTGGTAAACTTGTACTTGCAACTTCTTGAACGGCTTTAATGGCGTCACCTGTACTGAATCCGTCTTTTGGCGCACCAGTAATTTTTACCGAAGTAAATAAGTTAAAACGATCAATAGCTTGCGGACCAAAGACTTTTTCCAATTTTACAAACTGCGAAATAGGCGCCATTTGACCACTATTGTTTCTAACCATTACACTATTCAACGATTCTGGATTGGTTCTGAATTGTGGTTCCGATTGATAAATTACACGGTATTGTTTTCCGAATTTATTGAAGTTGGAAGCGTAAACACCACCATAATAACCTTGCATCGTTCCTAAAACATCAGTAACTGTCAAACCAGAGTTTTTAATTTTAGCAACATTCAAGTCAATTCTATATTGTGGATAATTTGGAGAAAATGATGTAGCAGCATATTTAATCTCCGGACGAGCGTTTAAAGCTGCCAAAAATTTGTTGTTTACCTCACTCAATTCCTTGATAGTTCCACCTTTTTGATCTTGCAATTGGAATTCAAATCCGTTGGTAAAACCAA
>JAIEMH010000296.1 GCA_019752245.1 Flavobacteriaceae bacterium | reverse complement strand
ATATTTTTTAGTAGATCATTAATGAATTCTTCATTTGTAAAACCTTCTGGTACATTGATTCTAGTAAGGAAAATTTTCTTTTCTTGGAAAGAATATTCTAAAGAAACTAGCTTTCCGTCAACTAAAGTCTCAAATTGTCTAGCAAATGTATTGTCTTTAATTTCCATTTTTTCTAAAATTAACGCTGAGTTCATAATCAAGTGGAATAAATAAATTATTTTTATGCAAATTTCGTAAAAAATAATGAATTAAACGTAGATGTTAAGTTAAAGTTATGAGTAGAATCCCTGTTTATTTTATGCCTGGTTTGGCGGCTAGTTCTTCTATTTTTGAGCGAATTGACTTGTCAAGTGATTTGTTTGAGGTTCATTTATTGGATTGGATTTTGCCAAAAACTAAAGAATCCTTGGTTGACTATGCTAAAAGAATGGCTGAAAAGGTTGCAGATAAAGAAGCCGTTTTAATTGGCGTTTCCTTTGGAGGTGTTTTGGTTCAAGAAATGAAGCAATTTCTAAATCCAAAGAAAGTTATTATTGTTTCAAGTGTTAGATCTAACACACAATTGCCTCGAAGAATGAAAATTGCAAAAACTACAAAAGCATACAAATTGATTCCAACAGGACTGATGCAAGATGTAGAAGTACTTACAAAATATGCTTTTGGTGATGTTTTAAAAAAGAAATTGAAACTCTATGAAAAGTATTTGCACATGCGCAATAAAGAATATCTAGATTGGGCTATAGAGCAAATGATATGTTGGGAACGAGTAAAAATAGATGCTGCAATAATTCACATTCATGGTGATGCCGATGAGGTTTTTCCAGCAAAGAATATTAAGGATTTTATCAATATAAAAGGTGGTACTCATATGATGATTTTAAATCGCTTTAGGTGGTTTAATTCCAATTTGCCAAAAATCATTTTAGAGCAAGAATTATAGGTTTTCGGCTCGGTTTTTGTAGCTTTGTAACATATTAAAAAAAAATGAAAATGAAAAAGATACAAGTTTTTGGCACCATTGCCCTTCTGGTTTTTGTAAGCGGATTATTTGTTTTTGCAATTTCTGGCGATGATAAAAAGAAAATTTTACATGAAGGCACATCACAATTTTTCCCAATTGCTGTTGACTTTGCTGGTGAAAAAGCACCGTTGCAAATAGCAGATGTTAAAGAACGATTTGATAGAGAATTATTGGTAAATGCCAACTTACATTCTTCTACAATTTTAATTATTAAACGCGCCAATCGTGCATTTCCAATTATAGAGCCAATTCTTAAGAAGTATGGTGTTCCAGATGATTTTAAATACTTAGCGGTTATAGAAAGTGCCTTAACTAATGCCGTTTCGGCTTCTGGAGCAAAGGGTGTTTGGCAATTTATGCCAGAAACTGCTAAAGAAAAAGGAATGGAAGTTAACGATGGTGTTGATGAGCGTTACCATCTTCAAAAAGCCACAGAAGCAGCTTGTAAATATTTATTAGTTGCTAAAGAAAAATTTGGAAACTGGACATTAGCAGCGGCTTCTTACAATGGTGGAATGAATGGCGTAAATACTAAAATCTCTGAGCAAAAAGTTTCAGATTATTATGATTTGTTATTAACCGATGAAACATCAAGATATGTTTTTAGAATTTTGGCGCTAAAAGAAATTATGCAACATCCTAATCTGTATGGTTTTGATGTTTCAAAAGACGAGTTGTATGAAAACATTCCTACTAAAACATTAGAAATTGATAGTTCCATAACCGACTTAGCGCTTTTTGCAAAAGCACAAGGGATCAATTATAAGATATTAAAAATCCACAATCCTTGGTTAAGAGATAAAAAATTATCTAATCCAACTAAGAAAAAATATCAAATAGAAATTCCAACAGAAGGTTATTAAATAAAAAAAAAGCTTTAGAAATTTTCTAAAGCTTTTTTTATACTCGTAATTTTTAAAAAATTAGATTTTCTTCATTTGTTCTTTCATCATAGCAATTTGTTCTTTCAACATTCCTTGCTTATCTAGTTTTTTAACTTCGCTAATTAAGTTGGTAGCTTCTAATTTTCTTCTTCTAGACATTGCAACTCCTGCTAGATTTAGTTTAGCAACAGCCAAGTCCATATCCATATTTAATCCTAATTGAATGGCTTTTTTGAAATATTTTTCTGCCTGAATCAAATTGGTTTGTGAAAGCATTAAACCTTGTAAATAGTTGTAATATCCTTGTTGTTTTTGAACCAAAGCAGTTTCTGGATTTTTAATTTTAGCTAGCCATTTTTGAGCGCCAGGAAAGTTTTGTTTACGTAATTGTAAGAAAGCTAACAAAATAAATTCATTTTTAAAATAAAGAAAAACAGGAATTAATGTTAAAAGGAGAAGAAAAATGCCATTTCCAATATTACTTTCTGTGAATTGCCATACAGCAGTGGCAAAGATTAAAGCTGCAATTATAAGTTTGATATTTCTGTGAAACATAATTAATTATTTTTAGATTGCAAAGGTAATAAAAGGTTTTTAAAATATTTTTAAAAAACTACTTGCAAGTAATAAAAACCTTTGTATATTTGCACTCGGTTTTAAAAAGACCTATAAAACGATTATTACACGATTTAAAGATAAAAAGCAATGAGCAAAAGAACGTTTCAACCATCGAAAAGAAAAAGAAGAAATAAACACGGATTTATGGACAGAATGGCTTCTGCAAATGGAAGAAAAGTCCTTGCGCGTCGTAGAGCTAAAGGAAGACATAAGTTGACTGTATCTTCTGAACCAAGACACAAAAAATAATGATTAGATTCTAATCAGTATAGAGCCGTTACTTTTATTAGTAGCGGCTTTTTTTTAAATCTGTTTATAAATTTTAATAAGTTTAAATTTTGATTTTTTAGATTTTACAAGAAACAGATTACCTTTGCGCGAACAACATTACAACACAACAAACTAACTACAATGCCAAAAGACAATTCAATAAAATCGGTTTTAATTATTGGTTCAGGTCCAATCGTTATTGGACAAGCGTGCGAATTTGACTATGCAGGTTCACAGTCGGCACGTTCTATTCGTGAAGAAGGAATAGAAGTAATTCTTATCAATTCCAATCCAGCAACCATCATGACCGATCCAAGCATGGCCGATCATGTGTATTTATTACCACTTACCACAAAATCAATCATCCAAATTTTAAAAGAGCATCCTCAAATTGATGCTGTTTTGCCAACAATGGGAGGACAAACAGCTTTAAATTTATGTTTAGAAGCTGATGAAAAAGGGATTTGGGAAGATTTTGGAGTAAAATTGATAGGCGTAGATGTAAACGCTATCAATATTACAGAAGACCGCGAGCAATTCAAACAATTATTAGAAAAGATAGGTGTTCCAACTGCACCAGCAAAAACAGCAACTTCGTTTTTAAAAGGAAAAGAAATTGCACAAGAATTTGGTTTTCCATTAGTAATTCGTCCATCGTTTACACTTGGCGGAACTGGAGCAGCATTTGTTCATACTAAAGAAGAATTTGACGAAAAACTAACTTACGGTTTGGAAATGTCACCAATTCATGAAGTGCTAATTGATAAAGCATTAATAGGTTGGAAAGAATACGAATTGGAACTTTTAAGAGATAAAAACGACAACGTAGTAATCATATGTTCAATCGAAAATATGGATCCAATGGGAATTCATACTGGCGATTCAATTACCGTTGCGCCAGCCATGACATTGTCGGATACTACTTTTCAAAAAATGCGTGATATGGCAATTTTGATGATGCGTTCCATCGGAAATTTTGCTGGAGGTTGTAATGTGCAATTCGCTGTTTCACCAGATGAAAAAGAAGATATTGTGGCTATCGAAATCAATCCGAGAGTTTCACGTTCATCAGCATTAGCATCAAAAGCTACAGGTTATCCAATTGCAAAAGTAGCTTCAAAACTGGCTTTAGGCTATCATTTAGATGAATTGCCAAATCAAATTACCAAACTAACTTCTGCCTTATTTGAACCAACTTTAGATTATGTTATTGTAAAAATACCGCGTTGGAATTTTGATAAATTTGAAGGTGCCGACAGAACTTTAGGTCTTCAAATGAAATCGGTAGGTGAAGTTATGGGAATTGGACGTTCGTTTCAAGAAGCGCTTCATAAAGCCACTCAGTCGTTAGAAATTAAGAGAAATGGGTTAGGAGCAGACGGAAAAGGATATAAAAACTACGAACAAATTATAGAAAAACTAACTTTTGCAAGTTGGGATAGGGTTTTTGTAATTTATGATGCCATCGCAATGGGAATTCCGTTGTCGCGTATTCATGAAATTACAAAAATTGATATGTGGTTCTTAAAACAATATGAAGAATTGTACACCTTAGAAAAAGAAATTTCTAAATATAATGTAACCAATCTTCCTAAAGAATTATTGTTGGAATCTAAACAAAAAGGCTTTGCAGACAGACAAATTGCTCACATGATGGGTTGTTTGGAAAGTCAGGTTTATAAATTACGTGATGACTTAAATGTGAAACGTGTTTATAAATTAGTTGATACTTGCGCGGCCGAATTTAAAGCGCAAACTCCATATTATTACTCAACTTTTGAAGCAGAAATTGAAACTGCAACAGGTGAAAGATATGTTCATAACGAAAGTATTGTAACCGATAAAAAGAAAGTGGTAGTTCTTGGTTCTGGGCCAAATAGAATTGGTCAAGGAATTGAGTTTGATTATTCATGTGTTCACGGAGTTTTGGCCGCAAAAGAATGTGGTTATGAAACAATCATGATTAATTGTAATCCGGAAACCGTTTCTACCGATTTTGATACTGCTGATAAATTGTATTTTGAACCCGTTTTTTGGGAACATATTTACGACATTATCCGTCACGAAAAACCAGAAGGTGTAATTGTACAACTTGGCGGACAAACGGCTTTAAAACTTGCCGAAAAATTATCTAAATACGGAATTAAAATATTAGGAACTTCATTCGATGCTTTGGATTTAGCCGAAGACAGAGGACGTTTCTCCGATTTATTGACCGATTTAAAAATACCATTTCCACAATTTGGAATTGCAGAAAATGCTGATGAAGCTGCTGCATTAGCTGATGTTTTAGATTTTCCTTTATTGGTTCGTCCTTCTTATGTTTTGGGTGGACAAGGAATGAAAATTGTCATCAACAAGCAAGAATTGGAAGAACATGTCATTGATTTATTAAAAAGTATTCCAGGAAATAAACTTCTTTTGGATCATTACTTGGATGGTGCAATTGAAGCTGAAGCCGATGCTATTTGCGATGGAGAAAATGTTTACATTATCGGAATTATGGAGCATATTGAACCCTGCGGCATTCACTCTGGAGATTCCAATGCAACATTGCCGCCATTTAATTTGGGCGAATTTGTAATGCAACAGATAAAAGATCATACTAAGAAAATTGCACTTGCTTTAAGAACAGTTGGATTAATAAACATCCAATTTGCTATAAAAGACGATATTGTTTATATTATTGAAGCCAATCCTAGAGCTTCTAGAACGGTTCCTTTTATTGCAAAGGCTTATGGTGAACCTTATGTGAATTATGCCACTAAAGTGATGCTAGGCGTAAATAAAGTGACTGATTTTACATTCAATCCGCAATTGAAAGGTTATGCAATTAAGCAACCGGTTTTCTCTTTCAGTAAATTTCAAAATGTGAACAAAGCACTTGGACCCGAAATGAAATCTACAGGAGAAAGTATTTTGTTTATTGATGACTTGAAAGACGACCAGTTTTATGAACTGTATAGTAGAAGAAAAATGTATTTGAGTAAATAAAAGAAAATCCCGATGTATATCGGGATTTTTTTATGCTTTAAAAGTAATTTTATAAATCTTGTTCTTACTGTTTTTACTTTCTTATTGTCAATGTTATTTTGTCAAAGTGAAGACGTTTAAGTTAGGATTTTCTTTGTCTGTTTCTAATGCTTTTACAAAATTGAATTTTAACAGAAGATTGATTGAATTCTGGTTTTCATAGTGTGTAAAGGCGTTTATTTTTTTAAACTTTAAAGTCTGAAACACGAAGTCAATTACTTCTTGAGTAGCTTCTTTCATTATTCCTTGTCCTTGAAATTTTGGCATAAGTTCATATCCTATTTCGCAACTGTTTTTTTCGTTTGAAAAGTCAAAAAGGCAAATTGTTCCAACAAATTTTTTTGTACTTGTCAAGCTAATTCCCCAATAAATTGAATTGTTATTTTTAATGTTATCATTGATTTTATGGATAAAATTTATTGCATCGTCAATTGTCTTGCTTGGTTCTCTATCAAGATATTTGTTTATTTCTTTGTCTGAACGTAAAGCAAAAATATTCTGCTTGTCCTCTATTGATAATTGTGTAAGCGTTAGCCTTTCAGTTGTTAAAATTGGAAAAGGAGTGAAGTTTCTGTCCATCATTTTGCCCTATTTATTTTGTGTAAGTCGCGGTGTTGTAGCCTTATCGTTGCGGTTTTTTTACTCACAGACGAAAACAAATATACCGAAAAGTTAAAAAGATAAAACATGAATAAATGAAAAAAATAATCACTAGACTTTCCAAATAAAACACTAGACTAGCAATAGCATAAAATCTTTGCTATGGAATATGCTAGTTCGCAATATAATAATAGTAGTTTGCATTAATTTTTTCAGATGTCATAATTTGAAAAAGAAAATTGTCTGTTTCAATATCTCCTTTTTTATTATAAAAGAAACCAAATGAATTATCGGTAAATCCATCTGCTAAATAGAATATTCCTTTTTTTGTTTTTACAGCGGAATACAATTTTAAGTCTTTAAGTAGCTTTAGAAGTTTTGTTTGTTTTTCTGTAAATTTATTTTTCATTTCAATTTTGATATTGTTTGAAATGGGAAAAGGAGAATCAGATGGTAATGTATACTTCCAATAGCTATCATTTTCTTTATACAAGTTGTCAATTCTCTGCAGATTATTTTGGTATAAAAATATTTCATTTTCACTTTCCAGAATAAGATTTGATAGTTCATTAAATCTTTTCAGTTCTTCGTTTAAATATTTCACCAATGAAGTTTTTTCAACAGCTCCTTTATTAAGAAATTGATTTGGCATTCTCATTGATTCTTTCTCTGATAATTTATATTTGTTAGAAAATGCACCCCAAATAAAATTTGAAACTTCACTTGATTTATGAATTGTATCTAAAGCCCAAACTGTTTCTTTTTTCAATGGTCTCATATCCCATTTTGAAAATGGTTTAGTATTGATAAGAAAGGTTTCTAATGAAGCAGATTCTTTATCAGTTATACTATCTAAAAACGCAAATATTTGATAATCATATTTTTTTTCTTTTTCTGGAAAATGTTGTCCTAATCCAATTGTTATTATTCCGAAAGTGAAATATAGTGTAATTAATTTTTTCATGAATTTCATTTAGATAGCTCATTGCCTATACTCCCTAGTTATCATGACTGGGCGTATTTTCAAGGATTGTACAAACAAATATACCGAAAAGCTAAAAAGAATAAACACAATCGAAAGAAAAAAACTAAGCAATCTCTTTTAATTCATCAGGAAAAGGTCGGTA
>JAIEMH010000151.1 GCA_019752245.1 Flavobacteriaceae bacterium | reverse complement strand
CTATAAAATAAATTGCGCAAAGTCAGGAGACATTTGCGCAGCTTTTCATAGGAACTTTTTACGGAGCTGGGTATTAATTTATTTTATAAATATATTTAAAACTATGAATGACTATTTTGTGTAAAGATTATCAAAACTCAAAGCTATTGTGAATTGAATTCATGATTTTACGGAAAACCGTAAAGAGGTTATTTCTTTATTTCACAATAAGTTAGGCTTATAAAATTTGTGCGAATTTTACTGCGTAAAACTGATAATAATAAACTTTGATAAAAAAAAGCTAATTTTTTAAGCCACAAAAATATTTAATTCCATTTCTTAGTTTTACGTGTTTTTATAAAAGTGTTGAAAGATGTTTTTTGATTTTATCACTGAAGAATTTTCTTAAGGCATTTTTAAAAGTAAAAAAGGCAAGCTATATAGCTTGCCTTTTTTACTTTTAAATCAATTTATGTGTTGTTTTTTGAATCGTTAAATAATGATAAATGGTGCGTCGCTAACTTTGATGCATTACCAAAGTAACTAGTTTTAATTACCATAACACTTTCTTTACTACACTATTTCCATCGACCGATTTTATGTGTACAATTAAAACACTGTTAGCCCATTTTCCGTTTAAATGAATTTCAGTTGCATTAATCGATTTTTCATCTGTTAATAAGCGGCCTCTAACATCAAAAACTTTGACAGATTCCAAGACTATAGCCGCGCTTTTGATGATTAATTTATCATTATTTTTATAAGCAATCACTTGATTTTCCAATTGTTGAATGGATGGATTGGCTAATGCGGTTGTATAAATAATTTCAAAACGACTTTCAAACACACCTGTTTGAGATGAAAATGAATAAGGTCCTGCTTTTATATCGTGTATGGTTCCTGTTAAGTTGTCTTTGATAAAAATACTCTGATTTCCCAGAAACAATCCATCAACATGATCCAAAGTAATTGTATAAATTCCTATTGCATTGGTTTTAAAACCCAGAGGAACAACATCACTTGCAATAAATGGTAAAGCACGTCCTTGAATGACTAATTTTTCAGCATTTACCAAACTATAAAATTCAATAGCACCATCGTTAATGTATTTGCCGTCATGAGAATCAAGTCCTTGGACAGCATCAGTAACATAGCCTACTTCCATTTGCGAAAAAGACCCTGAGGTGTCGGTTGCATTCAACCAAATTCTGTTAAGTTCTTCTGCATTACTGCTTCTGAAAAATTGATTAGAAGTATCAGAAGTTCTTTGTGCATTAGTAAAAGTTACTGAATTTGCCGATGCTTTTGCTTCTACAAAGAACCCTTGTCCCGTTCTGATCATACCATTTGGATTGACCACTTCAGCTTCTCCATTATTTACAAACGTTCCACCTGTCCAGGAACAATAGGATGGACTAGCGGCATTATTTGTTTTTCTCCAGAAGTATAATGTTCCTGTAATATTACTACTGTTAGCCGCTACAAAATCAGTAATGCTAATTGGTGATGGATAGGGATTTCCTACTAAATTAAAGCGATGCGTTGCATCTCCAACACTCATAGAGTAAGAATAATTTCCGTTATGGGGAACTCCGGTAAAAACTCCATTCCATATTGTTGCCGCAAGAGGATGATTGTATGGTAAACGTATAAGATACCCTTTGGCTGTTTCAAAATTAACTGTGGAAGCCGTAATTGAATATAAATTTGTTGTTGTATTGTAATAGTAAAAACGATTTGCTAACGTTAATGGGGAAAAAGCTTGCAATTGTTGCCCATCAACTGGTGATGACCACAAGGAGTAATCTAATCGTTTTAATGCTGAACTAGAACGTTTTACTATGATGTTTCCAGTATTTGCTGTATCAGAGGTTTGTATTAGATTGGCATTGTTCTCTAGTGTAAAACTACCTGAATTCACAGTTAGAGCACCATAAATAGTTACCGTAAACCCGGATGGGATTGCAACTATCGCATTATTGTTGACTGTTAAGGAGCAACACGTAATAGAACTAGCTGCAGTATAATTCGCCGCTATTATAACAGCACTAGTACTGGTAGGGACGCCATTATCCCATGTTCCTGTAAAAGTTGTGGTATTCCCCATGCTTACTGTCCCAGTTGCGCTTGCGGTGCTACCATTGCCATCTGTTATCGTAACCGTATAGTTTGTTGTTGCGGTAATGTTAGTAGCAATAGGGTTAGTACTAGTGGTACTGCTTAAAAAATCGGGAGGAGACCAATTGTATGAAACAGGTGTTTCTGCTGTAAATGAAGTGTCTAAAGCCACATTAGAGTTGCTACAAACTGTTCCGGCTCCCAATAGACTTACTGTTGGATTGGCTCCTTTAATTCCTGAGAATACGGTAGTTTGACTTGCTGCTAATGAAATGTTTGTTGTTGTAATGGTATTTCCTGACAAGGCATTGTACTTTGTCCATGGATTGTTTAGCTGATCAAAATTACCTGTTAGGGTTGCTCCAGAAATACTTGATTGGTTTCCAATTACATCCGAAGCAGTATAAGTTGCCGTAACATTTGCCAGATGCGCATTGTTGCCAGACCTTGTCAAGCTCCAGTACCGATTTAAATAATCTGTGGTGCTTGCATTATTTGGATGCTTTGCATTGGTTACTTTTACGCCATAATAGTTATTCGCAGCGCCATCGTCAGCAAGTGTGATTGTAATTGGAGAATATTCGGGAGTTCCAATATTATCACCAATTGGATATGAAAACGTGCTTCCTGTAACCATCATCTTTCTTAGTTCGCCTAGGCCACTGGCTACAATCATTTTTGAAGCACTTGGAGCAGCTCCTAAAATTGTACCTGTAGCTTCTATGGTTAGGTTGTTGTCGCCAATAGTTAGATTTCCTGATATCAAATTTAAAATCCCATTCACCGTCATATTTTGACCTAATGTGAGTCCGCCTGAACGGTTGATGGTAAGGTTGTTTAAAATGGTTTGCCCGCTAAATAAATCATTGGCAAAAACCATCGCGCCACTACCGCCGATATTCAAAGACGCAGCAGGACTTATTTCAAGAGCTCCAAAAGTTTTAGTTATGGTTCCCAAAATCCCGAGCGTGTTGTCAATTTTGAAGACTCCGTTTGTGAGTGTAAGTGAAGTGTTGACATTTGTGGGTTCCTCCATGGTAACGCCACTGTTGTTATTAATGGTTAGCTGATCAAAAGCAGTTGTCGATGTTCCTAATATTGATTGTGGCGAAGTTCCGTTTAAGGAAATAGCGTGGCCTGGTGCCGCGTTGAAAGTACCACTATCATCAAAATTACCGGCAATGCTATGGTTGAAATTGCCCGTATTAAATGTTGCGTTTTGTGCGATAGCGATATTTCCACCTATAGTTAAAGCAGCTGCAGCCGTTGTTGTTACCGTCCCTGTAAGGCTAAAATTACCATATATGTTTTCAAGTGCGACGGCCATGGTTTTGGTGCCACTACCACTAAGAATAAGATTTGAATACCCTGGTGTGGTTCCGTTTGGATTCACAATAGTTTGGGCTGCTCCATTGTATTCAACGAAAGCCGAACCAGACGCCAAGGTATTCCAGATGCCATTATTAATCATAGCTCCGGCAATACGGATGTTACAATCCTGCGTCATTGATAATGACTTTCCGCTATTTATGGTTAGGTTATAAAAATTTGTTGTTCCTGACATTGTTGCGGCAACATTGTTAAAAATAACAGTACTTGTATTGGCATTAAAAGTTCCACCATTATTATTCCAGGCATTGGTTCCTTCTAAGTTTAGCTGCGCTGCTACAACTGCATTTAGAACTGCCCCTGCATTTAGGGTAAGCGATTTGATATCGGTTGTAGACGGTACGATAGGAGCATAGGTGGTAGTAGCAGTATCTGGTATAATTATGTTTTTTGTAGCTGATGGTCCGACGTTTGGTGTCCAGTTCTGAACACTGGTCCACGAAGTAGATAGCGACCCGTTCCATGTTACTGTATCGGTAGTGCTGAATTCATCTAAAGTGACATTTTTAGTTCCGTCAAAAGAGGATGAAAAGAAGGCAAGATTCACATTTGATAGGGAATTCCAATTGTCCACTGCATTAAAAGCAGAACTACCATATTCTATATTTCCTATTTTAACCCATAACACCATATTTTCTTCTATGTTTCCATTCAATTCACTATCTAGATAATGAAATGAAACAATTCCACTTGTGGCTATTGCACCTGTTTGGATCACTTCTATCTCGCGATTTATAGCTCCTGTTCTCCATGAAGGAACACTTCCAATACTTAATTTTAAACTTAATTGACTTGGTAAAGTACCGGTATTATTAAAATAGACTTTCATAAACGGATTGCCTAAAGTATAGCTTACACCAGGAGTAAAAGAAGTTCTATTATTGATCCCAGTGGTATCGCCCAATCCAATATTGATAGCATTGGCTCCTAAGAATATTGTTTTAGCTGTGGTTCCGTCCCACATATCCAATAGTCCTTTGGTTGCTGATGGGTTGTTGCTTGCCAAATTCAAAATCCCGTTAAGTGCAAAATCTCCTTGGGAAGTTATCCCTCCAGAACCAATTAGGGTAAGATCGTTCACAGCAGTTGCAAAAATTGATGGTGGAAGCACAATGGCAGTAGTATTAGTAAAAACCAATTTTGCATCGCTATTACTTGCATCGATCGCGCCATTTATACGTGTTGGTGAATTGCCAGAAATGGTCAAGGTGTTTGCTGCAATAACAATTGTTCCCGATATTAAAGCCAATGTTCCTGACACAGCAACTGATCCTGCTAAACTGATTCCAGTCGCTCTATTTACAGTTAGATTATTTAGTACAACTGATGGTAAGTTGGCTGCGCCACTTCCACTAATAACCATATTGCTGGTGTTTCCGCCAGTAATACTTCCTGCAGTGCTGGTTATGATGCCATTCAAGGTTAGTATGTGTGCTCCTATTGATAAAGCACCATTAGTAAGTGTCAATGTCTGAGCAATTATAATATCATCGTTTACTGCTATTCCATTACTATTATTAATAATACAAGTATTTATTGTGTTGCTAACTAAAGCCCCTAAAGGAATGTTTTGAGAAGCAGTTCCTTCAAAAGTAAGAATAGAAGATGTAGCTGTTGCATCCATCTTAGCATTGTTTGAAAAAATAAGATTCCCAAGAAGCGTAAGTTGATTCCCATTAAGGAAAAACTTATAAGTTGCTTGTGCGTTGGTAATGTTTCTAAGTGTTCTATTTTGATCCAAAACACAATTATTAAAAGGCGAAACAGCGAATGAAATGTCTGAACCATTAGGAGGCACTTGACCGTTTAACCAGTTTGTTGGTGTTGCAAAATTGGTACTTGTAGCACCAGACCATACATACGCTGTTATTTCTAAGGCTCCCATTTTAGGCGTTGCACTTCTTACCAAATTTGTAAAATCAGTTGTTATTCCTGTGCCTGTAGCAGCAGGTAAACTAGCAGCAGTGTAGTAGTTTAATGGATTGGTAGTCCCGGCATTGGTAAAAAGCGGATTGGTATTCAAACTATTGGCATCTTGACCGGTAGCAGTTTTCCATGTTGCTAAAGTTGTCTTGTCGCTTCCGCCAAAAGAACCCGCAAAAGAACCCGCAGTACAATAGTAGTCGTTATAATCAATAGTTAGACCTGAAGTTCCTGCTAACCGAATGGCATAATGTTTGCCAGTTGAACCACCGGTTCGGATGTTCATCAAAATATTGTTTCTATAATTTCGAACTGCTGTAGTATTGGCATTCCATAAGGCAGCGGTAGGTGAAGTAACTGTAGAAGAAACCGTTCCTGCTAGATAAATAGAATTAAAATAGAGGCTGTTACTATTAGTTGCGCTGGCAGTACTGTTATCATTGATTCCATACATTTTATAACCCGTAGTTACATTTGATCCTAAATTGATAATATTATTAGCAACTGTTGTAACACCATTACCAAGTATAATCCCATCAATCTCACAAAGAATATTGGAAGAGGTAGCCGATAAACCATATACAAAATTTCCTGAAACAGAATTAGTACCCGATGTTGGCCCAGAATAATCAATACCAATAACGACTAGAGAGGCTGTTGGATGTGTATTTGATAAATTATAAATTGTATTACCTGTCACCGTTTGATTTGTGCCTGCTGTGGTTACGAATTGCTGTATTCCTCTTACCGTTATACTATTCATGCAAGCAGTAATATCTCTTATAGTATTGTTTTGAATGACGTTGTTGTCACCATTGGAGCAAATGCCATCTACTTTAGAAGTAGCAATTCCTGTGTAAGCACTCGTTAAATTGGCAATGTTATTTCCTGATGCTGTCACAAGATTAACAGCAGAATTAATGTATATGCCTCGTAGATCTTGCTTGAAAACAGAAGCGGTTGCTGGAGAACTTGTTTTAATGCTGTTGGGAGTACTAAGACTTCCAATTAAATTGTTGTTGACACTTATAACAGATGTGGGAAAACCACTAATAACAATCCCTTCGAAACAATGCGAGTAGGCAGTATTTCCAAAAGTGGTGATAGCGCCTATGCTATTATTTTCAATGGTCACATTCCCACTATTCAAACAACGTATTCCGTGCGTGGTAGAATATCCGGCGCCATTTATATTCACATTAGGAATGCTAGTGTAACCCGAACCACCATTAGTAATTGTGAATCCTGTAACCACTCCACCAGAAATAGTAGCTGTAGCTGTGGCTTGAGTTGTACTTCCTGAAAGTGTAAAAGTAATTAAAGGAGCAGTCAAAAAACCACTACCACCACCTACCAAGTTAATGGCTGTTACAACTCCTCCAGAAATAGTAGCTGTTGCTGTAGCATTTGGTGTTGTTACAACAATAGAATTTGTCCCAGTTGCTGCTCCAATTGTATTTCCTAAAAAAGAAACACTGCCCGATGATAAGTAAAGTCCATCCCATGGATTAGCACTGGTACTATTATAATTAAAATTTTGAATGGTATTGTTTTGAATCAAAGGAGGTGTTGTAGTATTTCCTGTAATAAAGATACCACTGAAATAAGTGTCAAAACTCGAGATCATTGTAAATGGATTTCCGCCGCACATGGCCTGGCTTCCACCAATATAATTTCCGGTTACCGTATGCATGTTAGGCGTAGCAATACGAATGGCTCCATAGGTATAACTACCTGTTGGTGCCAATGGAGTAGTGTCATAAAAACTATTGTTGCTGATATTCCAATCTGAACTGTAGATAGAAATATTGACACCAAAAGAATTATTATTGTTATTCATAAAATTAAATAGCATGTTGTTCCGAATGCTATTTCCACTATTTTCACGTCCTGCACTTCCTATGCTCAAAACAGCATTATAGGGACGATTTCCACTAGCATTGGTCAGGTTACAAAATTCTACGATGTTATTATCATTTCCATTCCCTGAAGCCGAAGTTGAAAAAGTAACAACTGCAGTTCCAAGACTTAAACCAGAAGCAGCAAGAGTAGCATATTTGATGCTGTTATTTTCCGCAGAATTGGTAAATCTTAGAGCCGTTGCATTGACTCCAGTATTGCTATTGGTAAACAATAAGTCGGCTGTTGTTCCTGTGGCATTT
>JAIEMH010000277.1 GCA_019752245.1 Flavobacteriaceae bacterium | reverse complement strand
AGCAGCTGCTTGTTCTGGATTAGATTTAAAATACTCTTTAAATTTAGCCAAATCAAATTTCCCTAATTCGTTAAGAAACATTGGGTTTTGTCCAATATTTGGGTCTTTCTTGAAAACTTCAACAATATGCTTTTCGCTTGTACGAATTCCTGCTTTTTCAAATTGATCAGAAATAAGAGCAATAGCTACTTCTTGATCCCAAACTTGATTTGCGGCTTGAGTTTGAGTCACAGGTTGCCCATTTTGACCATTTTTTTCAAGGTTAGCTACTTTAATTCTAAAATTTTCAAAAGCAACATCTTTCCCATTGATACTTCCTACATCATGAGATTGACTTTTAAATCCTTTGGTGAACAAATCTTGAACAACAAAAGCCAATAGAGCAAACCCAATAGCAAGTAAAAGTAATCCCGAACGCTTTCTAATTTTTTGTAAAACTGCCATTTTTATATATGTTAATTTTTTAATTCAGTTTGCGAAAATACAATTATCTATGAAATAATTATAGTTGTAATGCTATAATTTACAATATTAAGTGATTTTTTTTTATTCTTAGTCAGAAATTATCATTTTCACTACTTCAATTTTCTTATTTGTGGCCTCTTCAATAACAAAAAGAAAGTTGTCTATAATTATTTGATCTCCTTTTAAAGGAATCTCTTTTGAAGTATTAACGATGAATCCGCCTAATGTTCCATAGGAATCATTTTCGGGAATATTAAGTTTGTATTCATGATTTAAATATTCAACATCTAAACGTGCTGAAAAAATATAAGTTCTTTCGTCTAGTTGTTTTTCTATTTGCTCTTCAATGCTATCGTGTTCATCTTCAATCTCTCCAAAGAGTTCTTCAATAATATCTTCAACAGTCATTATTCCTGCTGTTCCACCATATTCGTCCAAAACAACAGCTACACTTTTCCTTTTTTTGGTAAGTAAATTCAATCCATCTTTAATGAAAATTGTTTCGGGAACAAACTCCACAGGAATCATTATGGATTTAATGCTTCTCGGTTTTTTGAACAACTCAAACGAATGCACATATCCTATTATATCGTCTAACGAATTTTGATACACAAGAATTTTAGAATAACCAGTTGTAACAAATAGCTCTTTTAATTCCGAAACTGAGTCGTAAATATCTACAGCAACCAACTCTGTTCTTGGCGTCATAATATCGCGAGCTTTTACTCCAGAAAATTCTAATGCATTTTGAAAAATTTGAATTTCAGAATCGACTTCTTCATGATCTTCAACCGAACTCATTTGTTCGTTAATATAGTTTCCTAACTCAACTTTACTAAAAAAAGAAGGAACATAATCGCCTTCTGTTTTAAAGAATTTCTTTAATACAAAGTCTGAAATCCAAATTATAAATGTTGAGATATAATTAAAAACAACATAAAAAATATAACTCGGAACCGCAAAAAACTTCATCAAACTATTAGAATAAATCTGAAAAAAAACTTTAGGTAAAAATTCGGAAGTTATTAAAACAAGAAGTGTTGAAAGTACAGTTTGTAACAAAAGATTAGATAATTCTGACAATTGATATCCGAAAGAATTTATCCAACGCGTTAACAAATCGCCCATGAAAAAACCATACACAACAAGTGATATATTATTACCAACAAGCATTGTAGCAATAAATTTTGAAGGTTTTTCGGTAATTTTTGTTAGTATTCTTGAAAGGAACGTATCTTGTTTTTTTTCAATTTCAAGATAGATTTTATTGGAAGAAATGTAGGCAATTTCCATTCCTGCAAAGAAGGCACAGAGAAGTAAACATAGTATAATTACTAGTATCTCCATTAAGTATTGTTTGGTTTATTTTGATTTTTCCTGTCTTGAAATTTCTTAGCAAAACGACTTCTAAAGAAGAAGGTAAAGAAAGCTAATCCAGCTAGGATAACGCTCAACCAAGGTTTTGGATCATTATTCCAATTGACTATTGAGTCATAAACCATGACAAACCCAACTGCTAAATATATGTATTTTGTAAAATTCAAATAATTCATATCTATTTTGTGTTTTCAACTTCTCCAGAAATACTCTGTGAATTGATAATTTTAAAATCTTTACTAAAATCTACTCCTTCACCAAACGAAATTCCTTTTGGGTCTGTAAATTTATATCTTTTTTCGGTGAAAAACCATTCATTTTTTTGATCAAAATACAATTGCTCAGTTTCAAACAATTGTCCGGTTTCATTTGTGATTTTTACATTTCCTTGCAAATCTATCAGATCTGTATTTTTAAAAGTTACTGCGTATTTTGCTGTTACAAAAGTTTTTTTACCGTTTTCATCATACAATGTAACATTGATTCCTTTTGGAAATTCGGTAAACGGAAATTCAACACCAGCATAATCAAGCATTTTCTCACTTATTAGCACAGATTTTATTCTTCCCGAATCGGTGTATTTTATATTGATTGAATCGGCTTCTCCGCTTGGTGTAAACTCGGCAAAAGTAGATTTTTGAACTTCTTTAAAATTGCTCTCGCATGAAAACAACAAAAACACCACACTAGCAGTTAAAAGAAAAATGGTGGATTTTTTTTTATTAAAACTCATTATTAAAACTGAACCGCTTGATTAATCCAACATCCTAAATATACAGATTTTACTTTAGATTTTTTATCGACAACAACGTTTTGAAGGTATCTTTTAGACATACTTTCTGAAGTAGTTTTCAATCTCGGTTCTGCTTGAGCGGCTTTTAAAACAGTATCTGATGCCAATTTATAGATTGCTTTTTTCTCATCATCATTTGAGGCACATTCCGACAAACCATTTGCGTACAAATCAGCTAGAAAAATATAATTTTTACCATTTGAAGGATTATTATCAATAGCAAGAAGTATCATTTCTTTTGCTTTTCCTTTATCTGAACTTGCTAAAACCGAAGCTGCAACATAGGCAGTTGTTGCTTTCTCCATTTTATCATTTGACAATAAAATAGACTGCGTAAAATAATCTGTTGCTTTTTCTTGTTTGCCGGTATTCAAATAAAATGTAGCTAGATAATAAGCTGATTTAGATGAAGGTTTTACTTTATGTAATTCTAAAGAAATCGTTTCAAATATTGGTGCACTTTTACAAGAAACCGACAGCGATTTTGCGATTGATCCTAACCAAGAGGCATTAGATTTATTGGCTTCAAAGTTTTTTTGAGCGAAAGGAATTAAATTATCACAAATTAAATAAAAGTCCATTAACGAATTCATTCCTTGAAGAACTCTTCCATTTTCATCTGCTTTTTCAGGAAATTTTTGACTATTTTCTTCTACTAACGAAGCTACTGAAGTATATTTAGTTAACAATTTTTCAATTGTAACACTCGAATTTTCTGATTTGTATTTATCAAAATACGAGTTGAAGTAAATAAAAATTGCTTGTGGATTAGTAAAAGTGCTTTTTTGTAATTCAAATGCTTTATCTAAAAGCATATAAATTTCTACTTCTTCACCAGCTTTATTGTTATACAAAGCCATTGCGCTTTTTTCAAAACTTCCTTCCTTATTATTTGGAAAGTTTTTATCTAATTGCGTGTATAGTTTTATCAACTCACGAACATTCTTTTCTTTATCTTCTGGCTTTGCTATTTCAATATTGTATTGCAAAACTTGACTACCTAAAACATACATTTTTTCACTAAATGTAGGACATGAAGTTTTGGCATCATTCCACAAATCTAGTGCTTTTGCGTAATCGCTATCAGCAATAAATTGACTTAATTGCTTTTCTTTATTGGCACAGTTTACCTCTTGTGCGTTAGCAAAATGAGAAAAAACAATTACAAACAAAAAAAACAATTTAGTCTTCATATCAATAATTTATTATTATTAATTGTACTTACTTTTTTGGAACCATTTATCATTTAATGATAATCCTACGCTAAAATTCATGTAATGCTCTCTTACCAATCCTGCGTTTTTAGTTCCTTTATTACCTAATTCTACTCCAAGATTTATATTAGAAAAAGCACCTCTCAAAGGCAAACCTAAACCTAAAGTGACAGCAACATCTTCAACAGGCTGATTGTTAATTACAAGACCCGTATTTTCAAATCTAAAACCTCCTCTATATGCAACTCTTTCAAAATAATTAGAAAACGATTTAAAATTTGGAATGTAATAACCACCAACAGTAAACTTAGTAGCATTTTCATAAGACACATTATCAATATCATTAAAACGATTACCAAAATTACTTGTGTTTTGAAAAGTAATTTCTGAACCAATTATCCATTTTTTAGCTTCTCCAACACCTACTCCAAAAGTAAATTTAGATGGTAATTTTATTTTATTATCTGCTACAGCAATATCTACTTCACTTCCTAAAACTCCTTCATTTGTTCCATCAACGGCCTGAACCAAAGCTAACTTTCTGCTATTAGCTAAACTAAGATTAGATTGTGGTGTATAAGTTGCACTAGAAAAAATTGAAATGTTTTTATACAGTTTAGTTTTATAAGACAACCCAGTATTAAAATTAACACCACTAGCATTAGAAGAATTTATTTCTCTCGTGGAATACTGAATTTGCTCATTTGTGCTAGTTTCATAACGAGTTGCAATACTTTTGGTATTAATCTTTCCAAAATTATATTGAGCATCTAAACCAAAACTAAGATTTTTAGTTATTTGATACCCAAAACCTAAGAAAACTTTATTTATACCACCATCACCTCTGTAGTAATTATCTGTTTTTATACCAGAAGCTGTAGTTGTATTTTTAATATTATACCCAACAGACGAATATGGAATTAAGCCAAAACCAATTCCTAATTTCTTTAAAGGAATACCTACCGCAAGATAATCTAAAGTAGTACGTTGAGCTTTTTCTTCGCGAGAATTTGTTTTAAGACGGTTAACTAAGAAAGAACCTCCAACAGAAAAGGATGTTAATTTTAAGCTAGAATACATTGCTGGATTCTGGATATTTAAGTGGATACTATCTGGAATAACCGATAACCCAGCCATAGAACGATTTTCTACCGTTCCTTTAAAGCGAATATCTCCAATTCCGTAGAACGAATAAGGCGAAGAGGTACCTTCTTGAGCAAATGAAACCAGCGAAAAAAGTAAACTAATACTTACTATAATTTTTTTAATCATTGTTGATTGTATTGAAATGTTTGGTTCAAACTTTCTAGTAGAAAATTTGGATTGGCAAATATGGTATTTTTTAATCGTTCAGCCAAAAATTCTGCGTCTCCACCAGTTAAAATTATGATAAAGTTATCATTTTGATGCAAATTGGAGTTAATAAACCCATCTATTTCCATTGATATTCCGTTAATAACGCCTGAATGAATGGATTGATTTGTTGAGTTTCCAATTAATTTTTCAGGAATTTCTTTTGATAACAACGGCAACTTGGCTGTATAATTGTGTAATGATTCATATCTAAGACGTATTCCTGGCGAAATTGCACCTCCTAAATAATTATTTTTCTCATCAATATAGTCATATGTAATACATGTTCCCAAATCTATAACCAGTCTATTTTTATTTGGAAACTGTAAAACTGCACCTGCTGCCAAAATCATTCTATCAATTCCTAGCGTATTTGGAGAAGCATATAAATTTTGAAAAGGAAATTTACTTTCTTTTGAAATAAAATGCACTTTTATATTAGAATTTAAAGCTAAAAAATCTTCTTTATTGAGTTTTCCGACGGATGCAACTACACAATTTTGAATTTTTTTATTTTTTTTTAAAATATTTTCAATGGCATTTTGCCAATTATCATAAGAAATGATTTCTTTACAAATCAATGTATCATGTTCAAATACAGCTAATTTGATTTGGGTATTTCCAACATCGATGACTAGAAGCATATTTATATATTTAGTAAGGCAAAGGTACAAATAGATTTTTTTTTAAAATTGTTTTGGATAAATTAAAAATCGTTCTATATTTGCACCCGCAATGAACAAGTAGTTCTACTTGAAATTGTAACGGTACCTTAGCTCAGATGGTAGAGCAATGGACTGAAAATCCATGTGTCCCTGGTTCGATCCCTGGAGGTACCACGAAACCCGAATAGAAATATTCGGGTTTTTTGTTTTTAAAAAAAATATACTTATCTATTTAGATCCGTATTGTGTAAGTTTTAATGGAAATTTTGTAAATTAATTTTATAAAAATAATTTACCTTTCAACTTATTATATACTATGAAAATCTATAAAAAAATAGCAATTAGTTTAATAAGTGTAGTAACTTTAGTACTGCTGTTAAATATTGGACTTAACTTATGGGTTAGAACAAAATTAAATACAATACTTACACAAAACAATAAATCATTCTATTATATAAAGTACGAAAAACTTGATGTTTCTTTAATTAACAATTCTATTTCTGTTAATGAAATTTCAGTACTTACAAAAAAAGTCTCTTCTGACACACTTTTAAAAACTAAAATATCAGGCTCTATAAAATCTATAAAGGTTACAAATATTGCAATTCTTAGAATTTTATTTAATGATAAAGTTGAAGCTAACAATGTTATTATTAATAGTCCGAAAATAACATTTCGCACTAATAATGAAAATAAAAAAAAGGAAGAAGAAGACGTAGTGAAATCATTAAAAAAAACGTTTTCAATTTCTAATATTTATTTAAAAAATGCTGCTCTAAAAGTTGTAAATAAGCAAAGCAATAAAATCATTTTTAAAGCTTATAACCTTACTATTGAATTAAATGAGGTTGCAGTTTCTAAAAACACAATAACTGAAATAATTCCGTTTTCGTATAAAAATTACTCTTTAAAATGTGATAGTATTTATTTTCATGACAATGCGTTTTATGACCTAAAAAGCAAAGAAATCACTGCTACAGATTCTAAATTAAGCATAAGTGATTTTAAACTAATTCCGCTATATAGCAGAAAACAATTTGTATCAAAAATTACTGCTGAAAAAGATTTATTTACTATTTCATCCAAAGAAATTCTAATAAACAATATGAAATGGGGTTTTAAAGATTCTGTATTCTTTTTTGACACAAAATCAGTATTATTAGATAAAGTCACTGCGTCAATTTATAGAAACAAAGAACCAAAAGATGATTTGACGAGGAAAAAATTATACAATAGCTTACTTCGCGATTTAAAATTTAATTTAAAAGTGGATACTTTAAAAATTCGAAATTCGAATTTGATTTATGAAGAAGAAATTACATTTGAAAAAGGTTCTGGAAAATTGTTTTTTGATAATTTTAATTTAACTGCGACCAATATTCAGAGTGGTTTTAACAAAAAAAAGTTGCCCGATTTAAACATTCAAATCCACTGTAATTTCATGAAAACTTCTCCATTAAATGTATATTGGAAGCTTAACGTAATGGACAAAACCGACGGTTTTAGAATTCGAGGAAACATTACAAACTTTGACCTTGAAAAATTAAATCCATTTACAAAACCTTATGTAAATATAAAAACCAAAGGTAATTTTGCACCAAGTTTAGAATTATTATATTCTCAAAAAGGAAGTAGAACAGGAAATAGTCAAGTTGCATTAGCTAATGACAAATTAACGACATTAGTTAAATATAAAATAAATTTA
>JAIEMH010000345.1 GCA_019752245.1 Flavobacteriaceae bacterium | reverse complement strand
CGGCATCAATGTGAGCAGCAATTCCAATGTTTCTTGTATATTTTAAATCTCTTGCCATTTCTTATGATTAAAATCTAAAGTGAGAGAATGCTTTATTTGCTTCAGCCATTTTATGAGTATCCATTCTCTTTTTAACAGCAGCACCTTCCTCTTTAGCAGCAGCTAAAATCTCAGAAGCTAGTTTTTGAGCCATAGATTTCTCATTTCTTCTACGAGCATAAAGAAGCATCCACTTCATTGCCATAGAAATTTTTCTGTCTGGTCTGATTTGCATTGGTATTTGGAATGTAGCCCCACCAACTCTACGACTACGTACTTCAACGTGAGGCATAACATTAGTTAACGCATCTTTCCAAACTTCTAATGAAGATTTTTCCTCATTATTCTTTTTTGCCTCTACGATATCCATTGCATCGTAAAATACTTTAAACGCTGTAGATTTTTTACCATCCCACATCAAGTTGTTCACGAAACGTGTAACTAATTGATCATTAAATTTTGGATCTGGTAAAAGTGGTCTTTTCTTTGCCGCTCTTTTTCTCATTTCTTCGTTTTTTTGTTATTGATTTTAATTTTCACATCAAAACCTAATAACTAGTTTAGATTTACTTTTTTGCTTCTTTTGGACGTTTTGCACCGTATTTAGATCTACGTTGCGTTCTTCCTGCTACACCAGATGTATCTAGCGCACCACGAACGATGTGGTATCTAACTCCTGGTAAATCTTTTACTCTTCCGCCTCGCACTAATACTATCGAGTGCTCTTGTAGATTGTGTCCTTCACCTGGGATGTAAGCATTCACTTCATTTCCATTAGTCAAACGTACACGCGCAACTTTACGCATTGCAGAGTTTGGTTTTTTTGGAGTAGTAGTGTAAACACGCGTACAAACACCTCTTCGTTGAGGACAAGAATCTAAAGCAACCGATTTACTCTTCTTAGTGATTTGAGTTCTTCCTGTTCTTACTAATTGTTGAATTGTTGGCATAATTAAATACTAATTTTTCTTTTATTTATTAATTCCCCACTTTTTAGGGGTTGCAAATGTAGTAATTTTTTTTAGTAAAACAAATCATAATTCATTAATTTTCAACACAATTTCTCAACAACTAAAAAAATACAACATACTTTGGTTTTTTACGTTATTTTTACAACGATTACAAAATATAAAATGGTTCACTCTCTAGCCCTGATTGTAGCGGTATCGTCTTTTGGGACGATAGTAGCGAAAAGCAGGAATTGCGTATATTGATAATACCCAAACCATTCGCTCCTAATTATGAATAGATTACCGGTGATTTTTATTTTCTTTTTTTGTCTAAACGGTTTTGGACAAAATTTGCATTTAAAGATTATTGGCGAAAATGAGACTCAAAACAAGACTATTGATTCTATAGGTTTTACAAAATTACTTAGCACAACAAAAGCCGTTGGTGATGAAGTAAGTTTGTTTGAAAATAAATTATTAAAAAATGGCTTTATTGATAAGAATCTCTTGGATACTAAAAAGGAAAATGACAGCACTTTTTTATACAAATACAATCTTGGCGTAAAAACTAATTTTATACATATATATATAGGTAGAAATTTGGATGGCGAAAATTGGAATCTCTATGAAATAAAAAACGATAGCTTGAAGCTACCCTTTTCTGAAAGTGAAGCATTTTTAAATATGACTTTAAAAAAACTTGAAGCTAGAGGTTTTGCAATGGCTAAAGTAAAATTGATAAACATTCAAAATAAAAATGGTTATATCACAGCCGAACTGAGCATTACATCTGACAAGAAACGACAACTTAACGATATAGTTATAAACGGCTATGATAAATTTCCCGAAGGACATAAAAAAAACTTAAAGCGATTGTATAAAAAAAGAATTTTTAATCAAGAGAATTTGGAGAAATTGTACAAGGCTATTTCACAGTATCGATTTGTAAAGCAAACAAAATATCCTGAAATTTTATTCATGAAAGATTCTACTAAAGTTTTTGTTTACTTAGACAAAGTAAGATCAAACACTTTTGATGGTCTTATAGGATTTTCGAATGATGAAAATAAGAAAGTGATTTTTAACGGCTATTTAGATTTAACATTGAACAATGCTTTAAACACCGGTGAAAAAATAGCTTTATACTGGAAGAGTAATGGCAAAGACCAAAAAACATTTAATCTTGGTGTTGAAATTCCATATGTTTTTAAAAGTCCAGTTGGATTGAAAGCACAATTGAACATTTTTAAACAAGACAGTACTTTTCAAAACACTCAAACTGCAATTGATTTGGGTTATTATTTTAACTACAACACTCGTTTGTATCTAGGTTATCAATCTGCAGAGTCTAGTGATATTAAAAATGTAAATACCGCTACCTTGAGCGATTTTAAAAACAGTTTTATAACTTCGACTTTTGAAAATACAGATTACAAAACAGATGATTTCTTATTTCCTGAAAAAAGTAATTATGTAATTAAAATTGGAACCGGAAAACGCAATTCAAAATTCCAAAACAACAATCAGTTTTTTGGAAGTTTGAATTTAAAACACAATTTTTATTTGAACAACAAAAACGTCGTCAATATAAAAAACCAGAACTTTTATTTACAAAGCGAAGAATACATCATTAATGAGTTGCATAGATTTGGCGGTATAAACTCTATACGAGGATTCAATGAAAACAGCTTACAAGCAAACATCTTCTCTTCTATTTTAACCGAATACAGGTATGTACTTTCGTCAAATATTTATATTCACTCAATTATTGATTACGCCTATTACCAAGACAAAACCACCGACTCTAAAGGCAATCTTCTCGGACTTGGTTTTGGATTTGGACTGCTTACCAAAAACGGACTTTTTAATTTAATTTACGCCAACGGAAGCACAAAAGATCAAGCCATAAAACTATCCAATTCTATAGTTCATATTAGTTTGAAAGCAAACTTTTAAACTCTTAAACATATAATCTTTTAAACTTCTTAAAAAAGTTTACCTTTGCGACATGGAAAAAGAAAACCAAATCTTCGGAATTAGAGCGATTATTGAAGCAATCAATGCTGGAAAAGAAATCGATAAAGTTTTTGTGCAAAGCGATGCGCAAAGTGAATTGATGCAGGAATTGATGAAAGCGATGAAAAAAAACAGCATCAATTTCTCTTATGTTCCAGTTGAAAAATTAAATAGATTAACCCCAAATAATCACCAAGGCGCAGTAGCAACCATTGCTCCTATTTCGTTTGTAAAACTAGAAACTCTTGTTGACAGCGTTGTGGAAAGTGGCAAAGTGCCTTTGTTTCTAATTTTAGATCAATTAAGTGATGCTAGAAATTTTGGAGCTATAATTAGAACTGCAGAATGTACTGGAGTTGACGGAATAATTGTTCAAAAAACAGGTTCGGCACCAGTAAATGGCGATACCGTAAAAACTTCTGCTGGAGCCGTTTTTAATGTGCCAATTTGCAAAGTAGATCATATCAAAGACGCTATTTTTTACCTTCAAGGAAGCGGAATCAAAACAGTTGCTGCAACAGAAAAAACGGAAGACAACATTTACGACATTGCTCTTAACGAACCAGTTGCCATAATTATGGGAAGTGAAGACCGCGGCATCAATCCATCTGTGTTGAAAATTGTTGATGCTAAGGCAAAACTTCCAATGTTTGGAACTATAGGTTCTTTGAATGTTTCTGTGGCTTGCGGAGCTTTTTTGTATGAGACCGTTAGGCAACGTCAATAAATAATATAAGTTAGAAGCGAATGGCTTGGGCTTTATCAGCTAACCATTTTCCTGCTATACATTACAATAAAAAATGTCCCGAAACACTCGGGACATTTTTTATTTTCATTACTATCAGGGCTAGTTAGCCAATTGTTTTACTATTTGTTATCGTCAGTCGCTTCCCTAAAAACATAAACATATTTGACAGGCTCAAGTTGTGTTTCTTCTGCTACGATTTCTACAATTTCTTCAGGTTCTGGAGTATTAACAAAGTTACCGTTTTCATCAAAATGTTTCATGAAAGCATCTTCTTCTGGATTAAAATCAGGTTTTTCCCAGTTGTATTGTATGTCTTTTATGTAATCGGGAGTTTTAAATCGTACTGCAAAAACAAATCCGGTTAGTAATCCAGCTAAATGTCCTTCCCATGATATTTTGTGGTCTACATCAGGGAAAATATACCAAATCATTCCACCATATAAAACTACAACGGCAAGTGATAACGCCATCAATCTATAATATTGTGTCATCATCCCTTTAAAGAAAATGAAGGAAACCAAAACATAAATCAATCCGCTTGCGCCAATATGATAAGATTCACGACCAATAATCCAAGTGATAATTCCCGAAAATAGTATTCCATAAACTAAAACTTTTAGTGAAACTTCTCTGTAAAAATAAATTAAAGCAGTTGTCAAAATAAAAAGCGGCAAAGAGTTATTGGCAATATGACTCAAATCACCATGTAAAAACGGACTAAAAACTACGCCTTGCAATCCGGAGAAAGTTCTTGGTAAAATTCCGTGATTGTTTAAATCTAAGTTAAACGAATTGTCAATATAAAATACAAACCAAATAACAACCAAAAAAAACGTTGGAATAATCCAAGTTGATGGAGAAAATTTAAAATGATTAAGTTCGTTATTGTGTCTCATATTAACAATCTGAACATCAAAAATACAACCAATAATTATTTAGTGCTATTTTGTCAGAACTAATTAAAAAAATTAGGCAATGAGAAAATTACTAAAACAAATTAATAGTTTTAAATTTGTAAATAAAATCTTTTAAGATAATTGTCTAATTATCTAATTAAAAAATTATCTAATTAAAAAAATGGAAGCACCTTTAGCCGAACGCATTCGTCCGCAGAAATTAGAAGATTACATTAGTCAGTTGCACTTGGTTGGACCTAACGGTTCATTGACGCAACAAATTGCTCGTGGCATCATTCCGTCTATGATTTTTTGGGGTTCGCCTGGAACTGGAAAAACAACTTTAGCGCAGATTATTGCTAAGCAAAGTAATCGTCCTTTTTACGAATTGAGTGCAATAAATAGTGGTGTAAAAGACATTCGTGATGTAATTGAAAAAGCGAAACAAAGTGGTGGATTATTCACGGCCAAAAATCCCATTTTGTTTATTGACGAGATTCATCGTTTTAGCAAATCACAACAAGATTCGCTATTGGCAGCAGTCGAAAAAGGTTGGGTAACATTGATTGGAGCGACTACTGAAAATCCGAGTTTTGAGGTTATTCCGGCGTTATTGTCACGTTGTCAGGTTTATGTATTGAATCCGTTTTCTAAGGACGATTTGTTGGCACTTTTGGAACGAGCGATGAAAGAAGATACATTAATTTCATCCAAAAAAATAAAAATTAAAGAATCCGAAGCATTGTTGCGCCTTTCTGGTGGCGATGGACGCAAACTATTAAATATTTTTGAATTGGTTGTAAACGCAAGCCCTGAAGGTCAAATTACAATTACCAATGAAAAAGTTTTGGATTTGGTGCAACAAAATACAGTATTGTATGACAAAACTGGCGAGCAACACTATGATATAGTTTCAGCTTTTATAAAATCCATCCGCGGAAGTGATCCAAACGGCGCAGTTTATTGGTTGGCTCGAATGATTGAAGGTGGCGAAGATGTGAAATTTATTGCAAGAAGAATGTTGATTTTATCAAGTGAAGATATTGGAAACGCCAATCCGACGGCTTTTATTATGGCAAACAATACATTTCAAGCGGTTGCAACAATTGGTTATCCTGAAAGCAGAATTATCTTGAGCCAATGTGCGGTTTATTTAGCAACTTCTCCAAAAAGCAATGCCAGTTATATGGCTATTGGCGAAGCGCAAGCTATTGTAAAACAAACTGGCGATTTACCAGTTCCTATTCATTTACGAAATGCTCCAACCAAATTAATGAAAGAATTGGGTTATGGCGACGAATACCAATATTCGCACAATTACGCTAATAATTTTAGTGAGCAAGAATATTTACCCGATGCTATTAGAGAAACAAAATTCTATGATCCAGGAAGTAATTCTAGAGAAAATGGAACGAGAGAATTTTTAAAAAATCGCTGGAAAGATAAGTATGGTTATTAGTTTAGAACTTCACTTCTACCTTTTCTGAAACTAATTTTTCGTTTTGATAATACTCGAAAAAGTATTCATTATTTCTTAAAAAGAAAACACCTTGCACACTTCCTTTTGAAGCAATGAAAAAATCTTTAGTTGATGTTCTAAATATTTTATAGACTACTTTTGGCTCTGTATTTACCAATTGAAATCCGTTAGCAATTGGTTGAACATACAACTGTCTTGATGAAATCTCTTGATTTAGAACAACTGCAATTTCTGGTTTAGATTCTGATTTAACTTCTGTTGAAACAGTTTTAACTTCTGCTGGCTCACCAATCATTCCTAAACTTTTTTGTGAGGGTTGATACTTATGCGTTTTTAAAGCCAAAAAATTATCAAAAGCCATACGCAAAGCTTCATTATAAGCTGTTTTAAATTCTTTATCTCTACTAGTTCCTTCTTCTGATGACATTAGTATTGATCCTTTGCAGTCTTTTATAACCACTTTTACTTTGGTAGTAAAAATAGAATTGCTTGCTACAAGATCAACAAAAACTTTGTTGCAGTTTGAATTCACAAAATCATCTGGAGCTGTTTCGTTATCATAATACGTTTCGAAACCATATTTTTGCATGTATAATTTTGTAAGCAAATTAAGGTTGTACATGTTTGATTCTTTCAAAAAACTAAATTTAGCAGGAACCATCGCGTACTTATATTCATTTAAATTTTGCGCAAATCCAAAAGATGAGATTGATAAAAACAATAAAAGATATCTTTTCATTTTAAAAGTATTTTTTTAATTCAATTAAGTGATTGACTTGTTTAATGTGATTTGGAATTTCAATTTTACTTTCGTTAAAATGAATGGCATCTATTCCAAAATCTAAAGCTCCATTAACATCAGCATCAATGCAATCGCCAATCATGATAGCATTTTTCTTTTCGGCATTTGCTTTTAACAATGCATATTCAAAAATCTTCGGATTTGGTTTTTTAACTCCTGCCATTTCTGAATTGGTTACAGAAATAAAATAATCTGAAATTCCTGAATTTTTGAGTTTTTTGTATTGAACTTCAGCAAAACCGTTGGTTATAATATGCAATTTATATTTAGCATTTAGATAATCTAAAACCTCAATTGCACCATCAAAAAGCATATTATTTTCAGGTAAAAAAGTGATATAGTCTACCGCCATTTTATCAATATCTTCATCCGAAATAAAATAATTTAAAGCATCAAATGAATCTCTCAATCTTTTGTAACGCAATTCATCATGTGACATCTTATCAACTTGATATAGCTTCCAACATGCTTGGTTTATTGGTGCATAAACTTTCACAAATTGTTTCGTATCTACAGTTGGATGTTGTTCTTTAAATATTTTATCAAATGCCAATTCAGAATTTTTATCAAAATCCCAAAGCGTGTGATCTAAGTCGAAAAATATATCGGTAATGTGTTGCATTTAAAATATTCCTTGGTCGTTGAAACTAAAATATCCAGTTTCGGTTATAATAATATGGTCAAGAACTAAAACATCAAGTTGTTGCCCAGCTAATTTTAATTTCTTTGTTACTTCTTTATCAGCGTCACTCGGAAACAATTTTCCTGATGGATGATTGTGTGTCAAAATTAGGGAAGTTGCATTATATTCCAATGCGGTTTTGAAAATTATTCTACTATCAACAACAGTTCCTGTAATTCCACCTTTTGAAATTTGTGCTTTATGAATAACTTTATTAGAATTATTAAGAAATAATATCCA
>JAIEMH010000105.1 GCA_019752245.1 Flavobacteriaceae bacterium | reverse complement strand
TTAAAAGTAATCAAGAAAATAATTGACTTGGCTTCTAAAGGAACTAAAGTGCATTATATCACCGGAAACCATGACGAAATGCTACGAAAGTTTAGTGATACCCAAATGGGAAACTTTACTTTATCGGATAAATTGGTTTTAGAATTTGATGATAAAAAAGCATGGATTTTTCATGGAGATGTTTTTGATGCCTCTGTTCAACACTCTAAATGGATTGCAAAACTTGGTGGTTGGGGTTACGATATGTTGATTTTGACTAACCGAATGGTAAATTGGTGTTTAGAAAAACTAGGAAAAGAGCCTTACTCATTTTCTAAAAAAATTAAATCGAGTGTAAAGAATGCTGTAAAATTTATTTCTGATTTTGAAGCTACAGCAACCGATTTAGCCATTGAAAACGGATATGACTTTGTAATTTGTGGACACATTCACGAACCAAAAATAATTGAAAAAGAAAACAAAAAAGGAAGAACACTGTATCTAAACTCTGGCGATTGGGTTGAAAATCTTACTGCTTTAGAGTATAACAAAAAAAGATGGAAGCTGTATAAATATGAAAAAACAGTTTCTATAGAAGAAGATTTGTTTGAAATGGAGGAAAAATTAAGCGAATATTTAATTGCTTCGTTAATTTTTAATAAAAAATAAAATGTTTTAGTATATTAGCAGACAATCTAATAACAATAAAACATGAAAATTAAATTCTTTTTAGCATCACTTATACTGGTGTTTATTTCTTCTTGTTCTAGCGATAGTGCATCACCAACTAATGAAGACAATAGTCCTCCAACAGCTTATATGCCATTAGCAAATGGCAATTATTGGGTTTATGATGTAGATAGCCAAGGAACTTTAAGTAGTGATAATTTATATGTTGCAAATGATACTATAATCAATACAGTTACCTACAAAAAAATGAAAACGTTGAACGCTCCAACCGGTTTCTTTTCTAATACTTTAAGAAATAATGGCGTAAGAATTAAAGCTAGTTCACTAGTTGCTACTGGAACATTTACAATACCTTTTCCAGGCTTAACAACTCCTATTCAAATTAATTTAAATGAATTTTCATTTTTTAAGGAAACTGCTGAAGCAAATACACTTCTTAGTACTACAAGTGGAACTTTACATCAAACAGTGAGTGGCTATCCATTAGATATTGATTATACGTTGAAATCTGTTGCACAAGAGACGTTAGCAACATATACTTCCAATGGAACTACATATAATGATGTAAAAAAGACAAGATTAATTTTAAATTTAAAGATAACTACCACCGCTTCAGGAATAACTGCAACTTTATTAAGTGATCAACCAGTTTTAACACTAAATGAATATTTTGCAAAAAATATTGGAAACGTGCATACTAATTCTGTGTTTCATTATGACATAAATGCTACTATCGCTGCTTCATTTGGAATTCCATCAACTATCACAATCCCTCAAGAAGAATTTTTGTCGAATTATCACTTAAATTAATTTTTATACTTAACTATTTATAGGTCAATTCTATTGTAACATAATAATTATGTAACAATTAAAATTTATTCTATAACCACTGAAATGGTATAATTCTTGTTATTTGCATGAAACTAATTTAAATAATCATTTTATGAAAAAAGTAATTTTATCAGCTTTTATGCTACTAGGTTTAGCATTTAGTGCACAAGCACAAGACATTTCTAAAAACGCATTAGGTTTACGTTTAGGTGACAATGATGGATTTGGTGGAGAGATTTCTTACCAAAGAGGTTTGTCTAAAAACAATCGTTTAGAATTAGATTTAGGTTTTAGAAACAGTAATAATGTTGATGCCTTTAAATTAGCAGGTCTTTACCAATGGGTTTGGAATATTGATGGTGGATTCAATTGGTATGCTGGTGTTGGTGGTGGTTTAGGTTCTTGGAGTTATGACTACAGAGCTAATGGAAACCAGTACAAAGATAGTGGTGTATTTGTTTTTGTTGCTGGAGATTTAGGTGTGGAATATAATTTTAAAGAAGTGCCAATTCAATTATCGCTAGACATTAGACCAGAGCTTTATTTTAATTCTGATAAATATAGAACTAATAATTTTGGTCCAGATTTAGCATTAGGTGTTAGATACCGTTTTAACTAATAATTCTATAAAAAATCCCGATTGTAATAAATCGGGATTTTTTTTTATTTTATTTCAATTGGTTTTTTAGATTTAATTCGAATCACATAACATGGTTTTGTAATTGCCATAGTTGCCATTCCTTTGGGCGCTACTTCTTTTAAAGTTACGATAATTTTATCAGTCAATTCTTCTACTTTTTGAACTTCCAAAGTATATCCACCAGATTTTTTTTCTCCCATATTAACAAGAATAAAATTGGAGTTTTCAATATCTGTTTTCTTCACATAGGGCTTTATCATCTCATCAGTTAAAAGAATATTAAATTCATCCTCATTACTAATGATTTCATAAAACTGAAAAGATGCACCACCATAATCACTTCCAAAAAGAACATCATACAACGGTTCTGAAATAATTGGTGATTTTGAAGATGAACATGAAAACAATACAAATACAACTGAAAGAATAGCGATTTTTTTTATCATAACTTACGAGTTAACTTTAGAAATTTCTATCGCTTCTTGATAAAGCGATTCATAAATTGGTAAAATATTTTTTATATCAAATTGCTTTGCAACAGACAAAGCATTTACTTTAAACGTGTTTAGTGTGTCAATATTGCTTAAAATTTTTATTGCATTCTCCGCCATTTCATCAACATTTCCTACATCGCTCAAATAACCCGAAACTCCATCAAAGTTTACTTCGGGTAAACCACCAGAATTACTTGATATAACAGGAACACTCCAAGCCATTGCTTCTAAAGCAGCCAATCCAAAACTTTCTGTTTCTGACGGAAGTAAAAACAAATCAGAATAAGATAAAATTTTGTCTATTTCATTACTGTTTCCAAAGAAAATTACTCTGTCTTGAATTCCTAATTCTTGGCACAAACGTTCGGCTTTTTCTTTTTCAGGACCATCACCAACCATCATCAATCTGGCCGGAATTGCTTTTTGGATCTTGAAGAAAATCTTTATAATGTCTGGAATTCTTTTTACTTTTCTAAAATTGCTTATGTGGGTAACTATTCGTTCTTCTGGTTTAGCCATGATTGAACGTTGGCAAGAAATTAAAGATTCATTTCTAATTTTATCCAATTCAATAAAATTAGGAATTACATGAATGTCCTTTTTAATATCAAATAATTTATAGGTATCTTCTTTTAAATTTTGAGAAACCGAAGTTACAACATCCGATTTATTGATGCTAAAACTAACTGCTGTTTTATAATTTGGATGATTCCCAACAAGTGTAATGTCGGTTCCGTGAAGTGTTGTTACCATAGGAATGATAATGCCTTGATCTTTCAACATTTGCTTTGCCATATAACCTGCATAAGCATGCGGAATTGCATAATGTACATGAAGAAGTTCAATATTATACAATTTTACCATATCAACCAACTTACTAGAAAGCGCCAATTCATAAGGTTGATAATGAAATAAAGGATATTCGGGAACATTAACTTCATGATAATGCACATTCGAATTTAATAATGCTAATCGTACTGGTTGTCTGTAAGTTATAAAGTGAATTTCGTGTCCACGATGTGCTAATTCTAGGCCCAATTCGGTAGCTACTACTCCACTTCCTCCAAAGGTTGGATAACAAACTATTGCTATTTTCATTGCTTATTTTTTGAACTACGAAGATACAGAAATTTTAATTTTTTTTTTACTATTTAACAGTTCTTTCTGTTACAAAAGCCCATAACAAACTGTATATATATAAAAGAAAAACCACAGTATGTGGTTTCTCTTTTTACTCAAAATTCAATATTTAAAAACTATTTATCTAAAATTGCTTCTTGTATTACCTTTTGAATGTCTTCGCGGATGTTTTCTTTAGAAAGTTTATTAACCTCTGTATTTCCTGGATAAGTTCTATTGGATAAAAATACATATACAATTTCTGTCTCTGGATCTGCCCAAGCCATTGTGCCAGTAAAACCTGTATGTCCAAAGCTTGCCATAGAAACGCAACCGCATGTTGGTCCTTCTTTTCCTAATTGTGGTTTGTCAAATCCTAAACCTCTTCTGTTGCCTTCTGCACAAAAATAACAGGTATTGAACGTGTCAAATGTGCTTGGTGAAAAATATTGATGCTCGCCATAATTTCCTTTTTGCAGGTACATTTGCATCATTTTGGCAATGTCCATAGCATTCGAAAATATTCCTGCGTGACCAGCAACCCCACCTTGCATTGCTGCTGCCATATCGTGAACATAACCTTGAACAGTAGTATTTCTAAAATAAGTATCGTTTTCTGAAGGAGGAATTACAGAAGCATCAAATTTTCGTAAAGGATTGTACATAGTGTTGTTCATTCCTAAAGTCTTGTAAAAATTGGCTGTACTCAACTCGTCTAAAGTTTTTCCAGTTGCTTTTTCAAGATATTCTTTTAAAATTATAAAGGTAAAATCACTGTATTTGTATTCTTTTTTGTCAAGAAGTTTGCTGTCAGCAATTTGTTTCATGATGCTGTCTTGGTAATCATTTCGAATGTATAAATTCTCACAAACTTGATTTGTAAATCCTTCCTTACTGTACAAGCTATAATATTTATCTGAAGGACATTTCTCAGCATCTAAAGTAGCTTTGTAAAAAGGAATCCATGCTTGAAGTCGCGCATAATGCGAAAGCAAATCTTTAAAAGTAATGTCTTGTTTGTTGGTTCCATTAAAAAATGGAAGCATTTCTCCTAATTTAGAATCTAATTTTACGTTTCCTTTATCGTATTGTTGCATAACATTTGGTAGTGTGGCAACCATTTTAGTTACCGACGCAACATCATAAATATCAGAATTTTGAACTTTCATTTTATTATCATAAGTATGATATCCGTACGATTTTTGGAAAATAACTTTACCTCTTCTAGCTACAAGAACTTGAACGCCAGGTGTCATTTTGCCATCAATTGCTTTTTTGGCAAGAACATCAATTTTAGATAAAACTTTTGGACTCATCCCAACATTTTCTGGAGCTGTAAAACCTAATCTGTTTAACTTTGTTGTTGTTAATCCAAAACCATCTTTAAATTCTTCATTAATTGAAACCGGAAGTTTTCCTTGTGATTCAATAGCTCCAAAAATTAGTTCAGCCGCAACTTCTTGTGCAATATCGGAATTTTGATATGACATGATTACGCCTTCAATATCAGCAAAACTTGTTATTGGAGAAAGGGAATATGGTTTTGTAAAAGCATCCAAAATAACCACATTTTTTTTGGCTATTTCTTGTAACCAAAGTAATTCGGTTTCTGTAAAATCATGCTTCTTCCAAGCTCTATCCGATTTATGAAATCCTACAATAACCGTATTATAATTTTTTAATTTTACATTTAAAGAATCAATATTTGTATCTGAAACTTCTGTTACTTCAGTGTATTTTTTTAATGTTGCAACAAAAGAAGAATTGGTATCGTCACCTAATTTTACGTAAGCAATTTTTTGATCTAAGTTTTTAATTGGCAAGATTGAATTCTCGTTTTTCAAAACGGTCGTTGCATGCTCATAAAGTTGGTATTGCAGTGCATCTTTAAAAGTACCGTTTAAATCATTTGCTAAATTTTTAGTATCAATGGGTTGGTACTTACTTAAACCTGCTTTAAATTTATAATGCAATATTTTTTTTACCGATTTTGCCAAACGTTCTTCGGTTATCAATCCGTTATTGAAAGCTTCTGTTATTTTTTGAATTGCTAACGGTACATTTTCAGGAAAAAGTAAGATATCGTTTCCAGCCATTAAAGCCTCTAAATCAATATCACCAGGTTTCATGAATTTACTTGCAGCCTTCATGTTTAGAGCATCGGTAAATATCAATCCATCAAATCCTAATTCACCTTGAAGCAAATCAGTTACAACATTATAAGAAACTGAAGTTGGAAAATTATCTTTAGGTTCTAAACTTGGTACATTTAAATGTGCAACCATTACAGAAACAAGGCCTTCATCAAACATTCTTTTGTAAGGATAAAGTTCTACTTTTTCTAATCTTTCTTTAGAAAAACTAACCAATGGCAAAGCATAATGAGAGTCTAAAGCTGTGTCGCCATGACCAGGAAAATGTTTACCTGTACAAAAAACACCTTGTCCTTGAACGCCTTTCATTAAAGCAATTGCGTGATCGGTTACATTCATTTTATCTTCACCAAAAGAACGGTGACCAATAATTGGATTTTTAGGATTGGTATTAATATCTAAAACTGGAACAAAGTTAAATTGTGCGCCAATTCGTTTTGTTTCTTGCGCCATATTTGCTCCAACTTTTTCAATAAGTCGTAAATCTTTTATAGCTCCAAGAGTAGTATTCCAAGGATATTTGTAAGTAGAATCTAGTCGCATGCTCAAACCCCATTCGGCATCAATACCAATAAATAAAGGAACTTTAGATTTAGCTTGAAAACGATTGGTTAGTTTAGCCTGACGCATTGGTCCGCCTTGAAAAAAAATTAATCCGCCAACTTTATTTTGCGTAATTAATTTTTCAACAGCATTGGTATGAACGGTATCTTTATTAGAATAAGCAGCAACCATAAATAATTGTCCTACTTTTTCTTCAAAAGTAAATTGATTGTAAATGCTATCAACCCATTTGGTTTCTTCAAAGGTATCTTTAAAGAAGTTTTTTCGATTGGATTTTAATACCGGAACATAAACATCATCGTCTAAATTTAATTCTGGTTTTAGAATTTTGCCAACAGGCTTAGTGGCTTTTGAAGAACCACAATTGGTAACAAAAGATAAAACGGTAAGCAGGAAAACTAATTTGATTATTTTTTTCATGAATGGTATTCAAAATTAAAAGAAACGACTGTGCCAACTTTCGCTAGCAGGAATTTCCCAACCTTCGTTAAATTCTTCTATAGTATTAACGAGATTATTGAAAACTATTGTGTTTTCAGACACTGCTTTTTCTTTTGCAAGTTTTTTAAAGTCAATTAAGGTCTTGTAGGTAACAAACTCACCTTGTTTAAAGGCAACATTCATCTTATCTAATAAATCAACGCTGTATTTTTGTTCTAAATTTTGAATAAATTCGACCGATTTATCAATAGAACATCCTGTTGCAGGTTGTACTTCTTGATTTACAGCAATGACAATAAAACGATTGTATTTAATTAGAAATGAAGCTTCTAATGAAGTTCCGTGAGCACTCCAGTTGGTTTGAAATTCAATTAAATCTTTTTCAATGTCAGCAATTTCTTCCTCTGAAAATTTTCTGCTGGATTGGTAGATCCAAATTTTAGATTCTTCTGGTAAATTTTCAAATGGTATGTACATAATTTTTTATTAAAAAGTAGAAACTAATCCAAAACCAACTGTTTTTCCGTTGTAAAAAGGAACAAAAACTGATTTCTTAGTAGTTGATTTGTTGTTTGTAAATAATTTATTTATTGTTGGAAATAACCAATAGGCTGCTTTTGTGCTTAAAATTCCAATACCTGCACCAGCAACAACATCGTTCAACCAATGCCTATCGTTATAAACTCTAAAAGCTCCTGTTCCTGCGGCAACTAAATAGCCTGAAATTCCGTACCAAATAGAAACATCTTTGTATTCTTGATATAATAATTCGGCACCCATAAAAGCTGTTGCAGTATGTCCAGAAGGAAAAGAATAAAAATCTGTACCATCAGGACGTTGTTCGTGAGTAGTTCTTTTTAAAGAATTAACAGGATCCAAATTCGGATCCCATCGGATCCGAAATTATTTTAGAAGCATTTTGGAAGATGCAAACCGGTTTTTTCGTTCCTTATATTGATAATGTAAGTGCTG
>JAIEMH010000135.1 GCA_019752245.1 Flavobacteriaceae bacterium | reverse complement strand
GGAAGAACCGAAAAAAAATATATTAAATAACGTCAACATAAAAATTGTATGAAAATCGGTAAATCTGATCCGGAGCGGGGTGAGCATGGATCCGGATCCAGCAATGCTTTGAAGCAGTTTAATGGCGACTTTGGTGACGAATTGTATATGGTTGAAGAACGTCCTACAGACAGTCAAAAAGACCTTAAAAGTTTCGGAAATCCCGATGCAATTGTGGGTACTGATGAAGTGATGAACAACCTTAAAAAAGACGAAAAATACAGTGTTGACGAAAATGAATACATAAAAGCACGACTTTTTGATATGTTAATTGGCGACTGGGACAGGCATTTTGACCAATGGCGTTGGGGTGAATATAAAAAAGGCAACGCTATAATTTACAAACCCATTCCAAGAGATAGAGATCAGGCTTTTTCAAAATATGATGGCGCTTTATTGTCCATCATCATGAACATTCCCGATTTGCGACACATGCAAACTTTTAAAGATAAAATAAGCAACATAAAATGGTTTAACAGAGAACCATATCCGTTGGATGTCGCTTTTTTAAGAACGGCTACCGAAGAAAACTGGCTCACTCAAGCGCAATTCATTCAAGATAATTTAAGCGACGCTGCCATCGCTGCTGCGTTCAAAAAACTACCAATCGAAGTTCAAGACGGCACCATTGCATCTATTATCGAAAAATTAAAAACCCGAAAATCGGATTTAAAAAAATATGCCTCTGATTATTTTAAAGTACTTCAAAAAACAATAATCATCGTTGGTACCGATAAAAAAGACAAATTTGTAATTACAAAAAACAACCCCAAAGAAATTGAAATTCAGGTTGTACGAATTAAAAAAGAAGGCGACAAACTTATGCAATCCAAAACCATCAGCCAAGAAACAACTGAGGAAGTTTGGATCTATGGCTTGGACGATGATGATGTTTTTGAAATAAACGGCAAAGAAAAAAGCAACATAACAATTCGTTTAATTGGAGGGCAAAACAACGATACGTACACAATTGAAAACGGACAAAAAACAATTATCTACGATTTCAAATCGAAAAAAAATACTATTCAAGCTGATAACAAAACTAAAATAGACTTATCCGACGATTATGAAGTGAATTTATACGATTATAAAAAACCTAAATTTAATGCTTGGACAGGCTTACCAACGCTTGGTTTTAATCCAGACGATGGGATAAAAATTGGTGGAATTCTAAACTATACCGTTAACGGATTCAAACAAAATCCGTACACTCAAAAACACAGCTTCAAAGCCAATTATTATTTTGCTACCAGTGGTTTTGAAATAATGTATGATGCCAAATTCCCTAAACTATTGGGCAATTGGAATTTGGAACTCGCCGCTCAATTAACCTCTCCCAACTTTGCCATCAACTTTTTTGGCTACGGAAACGAAACAGTAAATAAGGATGAACTGGAAGGAATGAACTACAACCGTGTGAAGATTCAAATTCTTAAAATAGCACCAAATTTTAAGAAAACAGGTCGTTACGGAAGTGAAATTCTGATACAACCTTCCTTTGAAAATATTGAAATTGAAGACACCAACAAGCGATACATCAACTTGCCAAATGCTGTAAGCAATAAGGTTTTTGAGTACCAACAATTTGTTGGAACACAAATAAAATACAGCTACGAAAATCAAGACAACGCTTCCAATCCTACTATGGGAATGGGATTTTCTGTTGCCGGAAGTTGGAAACTAAACCTAAACGATACCAAAAGAAATTTCCCAGCAATTGAAGCCAAACTAAACTTCAATCACAAAATCGATAGAAACGGAAAACTAGTTCTTGCAACCTTATTGAAAGCAAAATCAATACTAAATTCTAATTTTGAATTTTATCAAGGTGCTACCTTAGGTGGTGATTTAGACTTGAGAGGTTTTAGAAACCAACGTTTCTTAGGAAATCAATCTTTTTTCCAAAGTACCGATTTGCGCTACAGCATCGGAAAAATTAAAGGAAGTTTTGTTCCCATGACCTACGGTTTACTGGGTGGTTTTGACTATGGTAGAGTTTGGCTCAAAGACGAAGTATCCAACAAATGGCACCAGTCTGTTGGTGGCGGAATTTGGCTTAACGGTCTTAATGTAATCACAGCAAAATTAAGCTACTTTAAAAGTGCCGACGATCAAGCTAGAATCTCCTTCGGATTAGGGTTTGGATTTTAAAGTAGCGATGTTAGATTGGTACAGCTTACCTCCTATTTTCTTGGTCTTTTCATCTGCAATTAAAAGTGTTGCTGCATCTTTAAAACAAACAGCTTCCTTTTGAGAATAATGATGCAATTCCAATTCGGTTGCAGTGCCTTTTAGAAAATCATCACCCACAAAGTTTTCAAAAAGCCACACTTTGCTGTGTCCTAACAACACTATTTTTTTCTCATCCTGACTTATAGCTGCACTAGTTATGGCACAAGTGGTATAATCGTTACAAGTTATAAACGAGCCCATTAATGTCGCCTTATGCGTTCCTGGAGTATTAGGAATTTTGTATAAAAAAGTGGTGCCGTCAAATCCTTTACTTCTGTTTTTGGTAAACAAATAAAAGTTGTTTTTAAATTCAAAAAAAGCCTCACAATCATAAAACAAGGCTTTCTTCTTAGGCGGAAAATCGGTTTGCTCTGGATAATAAAACGAAACTTTATAGGCTGGAGTCAATGCCGCTGAAGTCAACCCGGAGGCACTCAATTTATAAATGCACAAATCGGTTCTTGTATTATCATTGTTTCCAAAATCACCAATGTAAAGATCACCTTTGCTGTCTAAAGTTATGTCTTCCCAATCCACATTATCAGTTTGATTGATGGTTACAGTGCGTTCAATTTGTCCGTTTTTATCTAAAGCATAAATTTTATTTTCATTACCACTATCTTCCAAAGTCCAAATCAAGTTGGTCTTTGCATCATAAGTAATACCCGAAATCTCTTTCAAGTTTTTAGGCAATTTAAATACTTCTGTGATGTGATCCTCTTTGGTAACACAACTAATTAGCAATAAAAAAAAACCGTATTTTAAATAGTTAACCATGATTATTTCAAATTAATTAGCATTCCAACTCCCATTTGATTTCCGTTATAAAAAGGCGCTACAATTGCCGATGATACATTTTTCTTTGACTTAAAAAGCGTTTTATCTACAAATGGAAAAATCCAATAGGCAATTTTAGTACTCAAAATACCAATTCCTGCACCCATTGCCACATCATTAAACCAATGTTTGTCGTTGTAAATTCTAAAATAACCTGTACCAGCTGCAATAATATAGCCCGAAACACCATACCATATAGAAACATCTTTATATTCTTGATACAAAAACTCAGCACTTGCAAAAGCTAAAGCCGTGTGACCTGACGGAAAAGAATTATCATTACTGCCATCTGGACGTTCCACTTTTATCATAGATTTCAATCCCAAACTTGTACCTGTTGCAATTAAATAGGACGTTCCCAAAATGATAGTTCTGTCTTTCAAATTGTGCTTTCCTGCTATTCCAAAAGCATTCAAACCGTAAACTGCTAGTGCCGGAACATATCTAGAATAATCATCAACAGTAAATTTTCTATCAATATTTTCTGTTATTCCGACACGTAAATTATTGTTTATAGATTTTAATCGGTTGCTGTTGATTCCTAAAACACCATAAGTCATCAAAGCTGTTGGAATAATCAATTGCTTACATTGGAACTTCATAGGTTGCTTTACAACAAGACTATCTTGAGTAGATTGTCCGTTCATTAGAAAGAAACCCAAAAGAAAAGAAAATATAAAAAACTGCTTCATCATACATCAAAAGTAATAAATAGTATTTTGCTATACCATAACTTAGAATCTTTTTCTTTAGTATAATTATAAAATAAAAAACTGCGAATAATTTGCTACTCGCAGCTTCCTACTACTTCCTATTTTTAGTTGTAAACTTATAGTTCATAACATCTTTAGCGATGTTTCTATCCGATTTATTAAAAGACAACAACTCCGAAGCTATCTGCGGATTTTGATCTATGCGCTTGGCAACAATTTCATAAGCAATATCCTTTACAACAACTTGCAACGCTTCCGATTTTTTATACTCCTTCTTAATCACCATCAAAAAGGTTTCTAAATTAGTGTCGGAAGTCTCTGTAGCATAGACTTTAACGATAGCGTTTTGCAACTCCTTTTCATTTTCAATATTGAAAAAATAGTTGTTCAAACAAGTACCTGCATCTTTATTTGACCGCCATCCTTCCAGCAACAACTCTTGTGCTTCAGGAATACTTCCTATTTTATTTCGCAACAACAACGAGGCTTTTACATACTGTGAATTAGCCGTATAATCCGCAACTACCTTATAAAAATACTCGTTAGCAGCAACTTTGTCATTCAGTAACAAATACAAATCACCCACTTTTTCAGTCATTTCAAGTTCTTTACAAATCGCAATTGCTTCTTTGTAGGCTTTTCCATTTTCATAACATTCAGCCGCTTTAGGTTTGTTTTGACAATGCTTCAAATAGACCGTTGCTGCCTCTGGATACAATTTACCTTCTTCCAAAACTTGAGCCGCTTTAAAATTATTTTGAAGTAATTTCAAATAAACATGTGCCGCCTTTTCATATTCCTTTTGACCGATAAAATCTTGTGCTAATTGCTCATACTTATTTTGCAACGATGAAAATCTGTCCGAATCCAACAACGCCGCATTACCCGAAGTTCCTCCTGAACGAGTGCCCGACCAACCAGCATTTCCTAAAGCATTCATTAAGCTAAGAAGCAAAAAGACAACAACAATAACTAAGATAAAAAAACCGATAAGGTAAGGCAATGGCGAAATGCTTCTATCTACAACATCAGATGCTATAAATTTAACAAACATAATACTCATTACAACAATCACAACTAAAACAACTGCCGGAAAATACCGATCCATACTCCTGTTAGTAGAGGAATAGTTGTTTTTGCTCGTTGTATGCTGACTTACTTTTCTAATTTCATGCCCAGAGGAATCACCGCTGGTTAGTTTTATAATAAAATATATAACCCCAGCGGCTGCACCTAAAACCAAAAGCCATTTAAAAAAATAAAGTATAGAAGCACCAGAAAAGAACATGCTTAACATAAAAACTACCCAAACAATTCTAAAAAATGCTTTTCTAGCTCTAGCGAAACCATCAGAACCCATCGAACCAAAAGAGGGCAACGAACCTGAAAAAAGACCACCGCCTGAACCAGAAAACGAACCTGAGGTGCCACCCTTGAAAAACTTGCTTAAATCAAACCAACCCGAACCGTTCCCACGGAAACTAAAGCTACCACTTTGATCTCCGCGACTGGTATGCATAACATCCAATGGGATACCCAATTGCAAAGCCATTTCTGGGTTTTTATCCAAATAAGCTAGAAACTTATCAATTTCTCTTTGATTGCCTCGAAGTACTTTCTTCATATCAAAAGGCAAATTTTCTAAAAAGGCTTCTTCTGTCACTGGTACTTCCAATGCTTTCAAAAGGGCTTCTTCGTCTATTTCTATGCGCAAAGAAGTTATACTTTTTGGAAGGGCAACCGACTTTGCAGGAACCACAACCGTACAAGATGCTTCAGCAGCATCGGTTAGAACCGTCATCCAATCTACCTCTTCATCTAACGCTACCAAACCAAAATCATTATGAAAAACATGATACTGTTCAGCAAATAGTTGTTCCATTTCTAACATAGAAACCATTGGGGTCACAATGGTATTTTCTGGTATAAAAAGTTTATTGTTAACTTTTTGAAAAAACAAATTTCGTCCAACATCAATTCCTTTCGGAATATTTTTAAAAACAAGCAAACAACCATACAGCTCATTAGCAACCGAACTTGGAACCGGAAAAACCGAAACATCTTTAAGACCAAAACCCATGCGCTGAATTTCCTGCAGCCAAATTCGAGGCGATGCATCGCAAAGCAACAACGCGCCTTTCGGAAAAAGATTTTTAGAAAAAGGTCGTAACTTAAACTCCATGATTTTTTATTTGCCGTAAAAACGGATGTAAATAATTGCTTAAAAAAGCGCTTGTTGTAATTTTTAATTGTGCTTTCGTTTCATCGTAAAAATAATTATTCCCTGCAAATTCTGTTTCGGAAGCCAATCCAAGTGAAAATTGCAACGAAGTAGGTAGATAAAACTCAGGAATAGTGATGTCGCTACTAACAAAGGTTAAAACGCCCACTTTATCAAATCGAACCACACTTCCATCGGGAAAAACAAACTGATTAGTTTCTCGTTGTGCCGTAATTTCAGGTTGACTATTTCGATCTGAGAAAAGATAAATGTAATCAGGTCGTGTGACATCCAAACGGTGAATATTCACAAGTAACGCGCCGTTTTTATCAATGGCAAGTCGGTTAAAACTCTTAAGTACATTATTTCCCAAACTCCAAAACATGCCTATTTTTTTGGTGTAAGTATCCAACGCCACTCCCAATCCGTCATCAAAAATCTGTTCACAACTGATCGCATCATTTTCATAAATAATGTGCCATATTTCATTAGATTTACTATTAACTAAATAATACTTTCCTTGCAAAAAATACAATTTATGGAGCATTTCTTTACTCCCAAAACCAAAGGCGACGGTTGCAAATTCCTTGGTTTCCAAATTTAGATAACACAATTTACGCTCTTTTTCAAAATAATAAAACAATTCAAAATGATCATAATCGTTCGTACCCAAAGCATAAACTCCTCCAGATTTTATAGAAATATTCTCAAATAATATCCTACTGCCTTTATAAGTAGCATGATTGATATGATCAATAGAATTGTATTTATCTTGCGTTTTATCCAAATAGGTCTCCTGCAAACTCTTATTACTGGTTAGAAAATAATAGCGGTCTTCTAGAAAAAAGGTGGCTATCGGATTTTGAGGCAATGCCGCCAACAATGGATAATTGTAACCCACAGAAACCGCTGCTTCTTTCTGTTTTTTAACCAAGGGCTGCGTACTTTGAGGCTTAGCCCACAAATCGTCCAAGGGCAAAATCATTTTTTGAACAAACTTTTTACCTTTATTTTGAATTTTATAAATCTGAATTTCACCACTACTACTAGTGGCTATTATATACTGTAAAGCATCCGAAAAATCACTTATTGTTTTTTTAATTGACTCCAATCGCAAACTGTCTTCTGAGGTTACAAAAAACAATTCCTGAGCACTCCTCTCTTTTTTATTCGCAACAATGTAATCCTGCAATCCCAAACTGCAATCAAGCGTAGGATTCAAAATACCCAACCCATCAATCACCTCATCAACAGACGAATACAGCACTTCAGAATAACTAGTGCCCAAAACAAAAAGCTTGCAATGGATATCCGTTTTTGGATGTTTCGCTATTGCCAAGGCGGTAGCAAAATTTAAAACCTTAGCATTACCCCAATTTTTTAATGTCGAATCAATCAATATAATTCGTTCAAAATCATCAGCCTCCGGAGGAACTTCTCTTTGAATATAAAGTGCCTCATTATTGGCAATTCGGGACATAAAAACAGCGTCGTCTTGAGCAATTTCTGACAACAATAACTTGTCAAAATCTCCTTTGTTGGTCAAATCCGAAACGCCACCCAACGGTTGATTGCTTGGCATAGTATGGTGCAACGGAATGTTTAATCCCGACCAAATTCGCTTTATCAAACTTCCAACATGAAACGTTTTATCCTCCTGAATAAGTTGACTGATAAAATCTTTTGGAACATCCGATACAGCAACTTGATCCAAAACTGCTTCACTAATCTGTGCTTCTACAGCATCGGTTGGCAAACCATTAATGGCAGCAACAATAGATTTTGCAGTCGGAAATTTTCTATTTAAAAGTTCAAACAAAGAGCACTAACAACTTTCCTTGAAACAATTAAAATATTTTTCGCTT
>JAIEMH010000336.1 GCA_019752245.1 Flavobacteriaceae bacterium | reverse complement strand
CATCACAGCCGAAAATGGGACAACAGATGCAAACGGAGCAGGTAACCGAATCATGAACAGCCTTGGACTTCCAGGGCTTGTAAGCAGCGCAACAGCGGTTGGGGACAGTCCGTCAAACCAATTTGAAAAACAAAATGCTGTTGTAGAAAGTGACATCACAAATCCGTACATCAAGAAAAATGCTGATGCAATTTTAGAAAAACAAATTACAACACAAAACCAAATTGCAAGCAGCGATTACAACCTAACTACATCAGAATCAATTGCTACAGATTCAATTAAAGTTGAACAAAAAGGTTATTTTAATGCATCTTCTGCTAAAAAAGCTAGTAGTACTTGGTATGATACTAAAAAATATGAGTCAAGAGGTGTTCAATATGAAGATGCTGCAGTTGCAAAAGAAGAAGATAGAAATGACAAACAAGAGATTGCCAAAAAACTAGATCCGCTTCTTGTAATTGATGGTGAAGTTTCTAACAAATCATTATCTAATCTTGATGACGACCAATTAGAATCTATAATAGAACTAAAAGAGCCTTTATACATAATCAATAGCGTTTATTATACAGAAAAAGAACTTTTTGGACCCAATCCAACAAGTCCGTACTCACCTTTAAACAAACAAAAAATTGAAACAATTTCTATTCTACAACCCGAAAAAGCAGTTTCAATTTATGGAGAAAAAGGTAAAAAAGGAATTGTAATTGTAACTACAAAAGATGGAAAACCTTTAACTAAAAAAGAGTAAATTACTGATTATTCAGAAATAAAAAACCCGATAAATTCATTGAACTTATCGGGTTTTGCTATATTAAAAATGAGACTACTTCTCTATCTCACGCATAGAATCCATTTTTTTGTGTGCCAAGAAACCTTTTATGTCTTCAAAATGTTCTTTAACACGTTTGTTTCCAAATTCGAATACTTTTGTAGCCAATCCGTCAAGGAAATCTCTATCGTGTGAAACTAGAATTAAAGTTCCGTCAAAATCGCGCAAAGCATCTTTAATAATGTCTTTGGTTTTCATATCCAAGTGATTTGATGGCTCATCTAGAATCAATAAATTAACAGGTTCAAGCAATAATTTAATCATTGCCAAACGCGTTTTTTCGCCTCCAGAAAGCACTTTCACTTTTTTAGTAATATCATCACCATGAAACATAAATGCTCCTAAAATATTTTTTATTTGCGTTCTAACATCGCCAACAGCAATATCATCGATTGTTTCAAAAATAGTAGCATTTTCGTCTAATAAGGATGCCTGATTTTGAGCAAAATATCCAATTTGTGCATTGTGACCAACTTCTACCGAACCGCTATTGATTTCGATTTCTTTCATGATCGCTTTTATCATGGTAGATTTTCCTTCACCATTCTTACCAACAAAAGCTACTTTATCGCCGCGTTCAATTACGATATTTGCATCTTTAAAAATTAGATGATCTCCATAAGATTTCTCTAAATCTTTTACAATTACAGGATATTGTCCCGAACGAATAGCTGGAGGAAACTTCAATTTTAATGCAGATGTATCCACTTCATCAACTTGAACCAAAACTAGTTTCTCTAGCATTTTAACCCTTGATTGCACCGCATCAGTTTTAGAAAAAGTTCCTTTAAAACGATCAATAAATGTTTGGTTATCTGCAATCATTCTTTGTTGTTCGTCGTAGGCTTTTTGCTGATGAATTCTCCTGTCTTTTCTTAGTTCTAAATAGTGAGAATATTTGGCTTTATAGTCGTAAATTCTACCCATAGTAACTTCAATGGTACGATTGGTGATGTTATCTACAAACGCTCTATCGTGTGAAATTACAACCACTGCTTTCGCCGAATTGATTAAGAAATCTTCCAACCATTGAATACTTTCAATATCCATGTGATTGGTTGGCTCATCTAGCAGAATCAAATCGGGTTTGCGCAAAAGGATTTTGGCTAACTCAATTCGCATTCTCCAACCTCCAGAAAACTCTGATGTTTGACGGCTAAAATCTTCTCTTTCAAATCCTAAACCAACTAAAATTTTCTCAACTTCGGCTTCATAATTGATTTCTTCAATGGCATAAAATTTCTCGCTCAAGTCAGAAACTCGCTCAATTAATTTCATGTATTCGTCACTTTCATAATCAGTTCTGATGGTCAATTGCTCGTTGATTTCGTCAATTTCAGATTTCATTTTGAAGATTTCTCCAAACGCTTTTGACGCTTCTTCCATTACTGTTGAACCATCTTGAGTTAGCAAATGCTGCGGCAAATAGGCAACAACGGCATCTTTAGGAGTAGAAACATTTCCAGTTGAAGGTTTGCTTTCGCCTGCTATTATCTTTAAAAGTGTTGATTTTCCGGCGCCATTTTTACCCATCAAGGCAATTTTATCATTTTCATTGATAGCAAAAGAAACGTCGCTAAATAAAGTGGTTCCGCCAAAATTTACGGAAATATCGTTAACTGTAATCATAATGTAAGTTTAAAAGTTTAAGGTTTAAAAGTTTAAAAGTGGCTCCTTAAATTTTTGAAGGTGCAAAGATAGATTTTTTGAAGGATTATTTTATATCTGAACTTTCAATTATCTTTATTAATTCTGCTTGTTTTGGAGAAATCTGTTTAAATCCGCAATAAATAGGTAATTTTGATAGATGGAACGCATATTTTTCAAATTGAATTTTATATAATTTGAATTTTAAATAAAAATATAACGTTTCATTATCTAAAACTTGCAACTTTTCTATATCAATTTTTTCGAATTTGTATTCGGAGTTTAGATTACTAATTTCTGTAATGCGTTTTTTAAATAATTCAATTTTGTTTTGTTTACTCTCAACTTTTAAATCTATAAATAGTTTGTCTAGCTTTTTTGTAATACTATTCAGTGAATCAAAGTTTGCCGACTTATAGCCATAATCTTCATACCTAGAAACTATTGAAGCAGCAATTTTTTTATTCTCTTGTTCATAAAAACTTGAAGTTTCCTGTAAGTTTTCAAGAAATAAACTTTCAGTTGTATACTTTTCTTTTTTACATGAAAAGCTTATTAGAACTATGAAAATTATGGCTATTTTTTTCATTTAAATCTAATTTTTTAGAATCACTTTCAACTTCTCCTTAAAATCTTCATTATCATTAATTCCTAAATGACCTTGGTTTTCTAATTCAAAAAAAGCATCAATAGGTTTTAATAATTTTTGCAATCTTGTTGAATTTTCAATCGAAATTAACTGATCTTGATTACCGTGAAAGATAAAAATTGGTGCTTTTACTTTTGTAATATATTTATCAGTTTCAAATTGAAATTTCTTTAGAAAATCAGGAAAATAAGGTGCTCTTGTTGTAGAAAATTCTAAGAAATTATAATAAGGCGCCTGAAGAATTAACTTATTTGGATTTTTAATTGATGCTAAATAGGTTGCTAATCCTGTTCCGATTGAATATCCAATAATGATTGTTTCTTTATTTTTATAATCCGATTTTACTTTGTCATAAACAATAGAAATATCTTTAAAAACCTGTTCTTGATTTTCTATTTGTCCTTCGCTTTTTCCAAAACCTCGATAGTCTAAAATAAAAATATCGTAACCTAAATTGGTATAAACCTGAGCTGCATTTCCCCAAGAATCTAGAGAACCAGCATTGCCGTGAAGAAAGAAAATGAGTCCTTTTGGGTTTGGTGTTTTAAATAATAATCCATTCAGTTTTTTATTATCGAATGAAGGAATATTCAATTCTTCAAATTTCTGATTGAATTCAAATTTATAATTTTTAGGAAGTTTATGGGCAATGAAAACCATTTCGGCTTGATTAAAATAGATATAACTCACATAAAGCAAGTAAATTATACCAAAGAAAGTAAAAAGTGAAATAACTACAAATCGGATGGCTTTCATCTAAAATTAATTTTAATTATTTCAATACAATCAATCTAAAATAAAATGATCCAAATCGTTTTGTGTTGGAACAATATAAATTCTTTCCCAATTATCGCCTTCAATAATTTTCCATGAATGACCTTCGCCCTCGGTATCTTTTGCAATTAAAATAATTCCGGGTTCAATAATAAAAGTCTTTCCTTCGGAAGTTGAAAATTCTAGTTTTCCTTTTAAAGTAACAACAAACTGATATCTTGGCGCTTTATGTTGGTGTTGCTGATAAGCTTCAATTTTAGTTTGAATATTGAAATATTCGACTTCAATTTTATGATACTCGGGTAAGGTTCCTTTTTCAAAATAGGAATTACCAAGATCATCATTAAGTAATCGTATTGCTTTCATTAAAAATAGTACTACTAGATATTCAATCTAAACTCCTCAATTACGGGATTTGCTTTGCCAAAATCGGTTTCTTGAATGAATAATTCCGCTGCTTTAGCAGATTGAATACTTGGCAACACATTTGCTTGATTGTTGTTTCTAAGCACTGTATTTATACCAATTGCTTCTATTTTTTCTTGTAAAGAAATAGCAAGAATTTCGCTTCCTGAAAATATTTTTATTAAACCCATTTTTAAAATTATAGTTATATGTTGTAAATTATTGCATGAACACTTTGACTATGCTTAGTGTGGCTGTATACTAAAACCGAGAACTGAAAACTACTCTTCCATTTCGAAGAAAGATGGTTCTATCATGATATTATCGGCTAAACTTTCTACTCTTTCTGTAATTTCGTTACAAAAGAAAATACGTTGTGTTTTTTCTACACTAGCCGAAAGTCTCAAGATTACTGCATCTAGTCGATTTCTAAAAAGAATATCAGCATCGTCAACGACAAACATTTTTATTGTATTCATATTAAAACCAGCAGAAGCAAAAAGTGCATTTATTCTGTTTGGTGTTCCTATAAGAATATCTAATCCTAACGAAATGATATTTTTATCATAGTCAATATCGCCTTTATCGTGCGAACCAAAAATGCTTAAATCGGTATAATTGCCATATTTTAGGAACAATTCTTCCATTTCGAGTACTTTTTCCTTATTTTCAACTATAATTAAAGCTCGAGTACTTTCGTCTTTAGTTTTTTCTAAACGCTGAATAACATTTAACACAATAGTTGTAGTTTTCCCTGTTCCTTGAGGTGATTGAATTACAGCATCGGCACCACTTTTTATGGTTGAAAAAGTGTCTTGTTGCAATTCGTTAGCTTCAATTAAATTGTTTTCAATTAAGGCTTGCTGCAGGTTTGGATTTATTTTTTTTAATTGCATATTTTTTTAGCTGTAAGCTATAAGCTATATGCTATAAGCAGAATATGCAAATTAAAGTTGCGTATAGCCTATAGCTTTATGCTTAAAGCATTATTTATTTACTTGCGAATAACTTCACGTCAATTTCTGAAATTTCGTTTCCTCCTAGTATTATTAATCGTTCTACTACGTTTCTTAATTCACGGATGTTTCCTGTCCAATCGTATTCTTGTAATAATTTTATGGCTTCTGCCGAAAATGTTTTTTGAGCATTTCCTTGTTCCTCGGCGATTTTTACTGCAAAATGTTCGATGAGCAAAGGTATGTCATCACGTCTATCATTCAATGCCGGAACTTTAATTAAAATTACGGCTAATCTGTGGTATAAATCTTCTCTAAAACGACCTTCGGCAATCTCAGTTTTCAAATCTTTATTGGTTGCCGCAACCACACGAACATTGACTTTAATATCTTTATCGGCGCCAACTCGTTGAATTAAACTTTCCTGTAATGCACGTAACACTTTGGCTTGCGCGGCTAAACTCATATCGCCAATTTCATCAAGAAAAATGGTTCCGCCATCGGCAGCTTCAAATTTTCCTGCTCGGTCTTTTACTGCCGATGTAAAAGCACCTTTTACGTGACCAAACAATTCGCTTTCTATTAATTCAGACGGAATTGCAGCACAATTTACTTCGATTAAAGGATAAGCTGAACGTTCACTTTTTTCGTGTAATTGATGCGCAACCAGTTCTTTTCCTGTTCCGTTTGGTCCAGTTATTAGAACTCTTGCGTCAGTTTGAGCTACTTTTTCAATCATTTGCTTGATGTGATTGATTGGTTCTGATGTTCCAATCATTTCGTAGTTTTTGCTGACTTTTTTCTTTAGAATTTTGTTTTCTACAACAAGTTGTTTTCTGTCTAAAGCGTTACGAACGGTGTTTAAAAGTCGGTTTAAATCGGGCGGTTTTGAGATGTAATCAAAAGCTCCAAGACGCATTGTGTTTATGGCAGTTTCCATATCGCCGTGACCTGAAATCATGACCATTGGAATTTCGGGTTTTATTTTTTTAACGGCTTCTAGTAATTCTTCACCGTCCATTTTTGGCATTTTGATGTCGCAAAGAACCAAATCGTAATCGTTATTTTTTATTTTTTCTAGACCTTGAACTCCGTCTTCGGCTTCTTCAACTTGATAGGTATCGTTTTCTTCGGATAGAATTTTGGTTAAAACTCTTCTGATGGATGCTTCGTCTTCTATGATTAGTATTTTTGACATACTTATTTTGTGGATTTTGAGTTTTAGTTTCTGGATTCAAAGATAACAAAAATTAAAATGGTTTTTCTTTTAGCCCTGATTGCAGCAAATATCCTTTTATTTTGTTGCCTGAGGTTCTCGAAGGCAACAAAATAAAAGATATTGTGGAAAGCAGGAACAAGGATTGCTTATAAAGCCCAAGCCATTCGCTTCTAATTTTTCTTTTTGACCGCTATACCAAAATAGGATATTGCTGAATATTTTTCTGTGGGTTCATTACTAAAAATAAATCCGCTTTCTCTGTCGATGTAATTTTTTTTTAAATTAATGACAGCATCACAACATTTACTTTTCGCTAATTTCTTTAATTTTTCAATAAGTTCTGCATCTTTGGCGTATCGATCGCCTTGAACTTCGATCATGCCTTGCTTTTCATATTCGAAGTTGTATTTTTCTCCTTCAAAAAACAATTCGACATTTTCAGGTAAAGTAGCACATGCGATTGGAGTTTGTGATGGATTTAAAGGTGTGAATTTTTCGTCGATGGAATATCCAAATCCACAAGACGTTAAAGACAAAACGACTATAACAACAGATACTTTTCTAAGAAATTCTTTCACTTTATTAATATTTTAACCATTTATATAATTCTTTCCAAGTTGGTTTTTTACCATACATTAAAATTCCGACACGGTAAATTTTTGCAGCGAACCATACTACACCAAGAAATGTACCAAAAAGTATGGTCATAGAAATTGCAATTTGCCACCACGGCACACCAAAAGGAATTCGCATCATCATGACAATTGGTGATGTTAATGGAATCATTGAAAATACGGTTGCGACTGTTCCGTGTGGATCGTTTATTACAGTAAAAAAACCAATGTAAACTCCAAGAATCAAAGGCATTATTATTGGAAGTAGAAATTGTTGCGAATCGGTTTCATTATCTACAGCTGCACCAATTGATGCATAAAAAGAGCTGTATAAAAAGTAACCACCAATGAAATAAATGATGAATGAAAGGAGAATTGTTGCAATTGGAAGATTCCATAATTCTTTAACATACAACTGTATTGTTCCTCCCATTTCGTGTTGAGCCGTTTGTACAACTTGATCCTGAATGCCAGATGTTGCGCCCATTTGAACTCCAAAAATAGATGATAAAATAAACATTGCTGTCATACCAAGAATTGCCCAAATCAAAAATTGGAGAATTCCAGCTAAGGAAGTTCCAATGATTTTTCCCATCATTAATTGAAATGGTTTTACGGATGAAATAATTACTTCGATAATACGTGAAGTTTTCTCTTCGATAACGCTACGCATGACCATGTTTCCGTAGATGATAATGAACATCATGATTAAATATCCAAAAGCTCCACCGATTCCGATTTTGATTTCGTTTAAACCTTTTAATGACCAATAGCTTTGTTTGATATCACTGAGTAATTTCTTTTTTTCAAATTTTAAAGCTAAATGATCAATTTGTATTTGCTGCTGCTTTAAACCATCAGCTAATTTAT
>JAIEMH010000206.1 GCA_019752245.1 Flavobacteriaceae bacterium | reverse complement strand
ACTATTGAAATTCAAAAAAAAAATAGGTTTTAAAATGAATACTTTAAAAGTACTATTACTCTTTTTACTGGTACATGTAGCTCATGCTCAAACAGAAAATAAAAAAATGAGTATGGCAGATTTTTCTCCAAAATCTAAAGCTTACAGCATTTATTACCCCAAAAACTATTTAGTGGTTGAGGAAGATGCTGATGCAATAGTAACTTTCACCGATTCTGAAAGTGGTTTAAATATTACCATTAGTAGTCATGCTTTTGACAAAAAGATTGAAGAAGAACAACTAATTGCTATTTTAAGTGGTTTTGTTACCGCAATAAAAAAATCAGATTGGAAAAGTTATAAATCTAAATTTGACAACTTAATTGAGGGACGAATTAACAAAGAAAATGACCATTGGATTTGGTGGGGCATCACCTTAGATGAAAAAGTTGTCTTTATTTCAATAAACAAATCAAGTGCTATAAATGACGATGAAATTAATTTGTTGCGGTTTATGATTGACAGATTGGAAATTCATTAAAAGTTTTTTTTATTCTCTTACCAATCTATCTCATTAGCTTTATTAAGTTTAAGAAATTTATTAGTTTCCATAAAATGATTGTTTCCGAACCATTTTTTATGGGAATGAGCAAAAGATGGATGACCACATTCTAACACCAAATGCTTTTCTTTATCAATATGTCTTCCTTTTTTTTGTGCAAAACTGCCCCAAAGTAAGAACACTACCTTTTCTTTTTCACTAGATAATTTCTGAATTACGGCATCTGTAAAAACATCCCATTTTAGATGTTTATGACTGTTTGCATTATCTTTTCTAACGGTTAATCCGGCATTTAAAAGTAAAATTCCTTGACTTGCCCAACGTTCTAAATTACCTGATGTTGGAAAAAAAACACGTTCGTATTCTGTATTAATTTCAGTAAAAATATTTTTAAGTGACGGAGGAATTTTAACACCATCATTTACAGAAAAACACAAACCATTGGCTTCACCATCACCATGATAGGGATCTTGACCAATAATAACCACTTTTACATCATCAAAAGCACATTTTTCAAAAGCATTAAAAATCATCTTTTTAGGAGGAAAACAAGTATAATTGACATACTCTTGATCAACAACTTTCATTAAGTCAATGAAATAGGGTTTCTGAAATTCTGGAGTTAATTGCTTTTGCCACGAAAGGTCTTGTATGAACATATCATAAAATTTTATCAAAAATATAAAAATCTATTGCAATAAGCCATTGTTACTTTGTAACTTTGAATCAAGATAATAAACACATGATTTCTATAACAGAAAAAACGCTTCAAGATTTAGAATTTAATACGGTTTTACAAACTATTTCCGATGGTTGTAACACCGATTTAGGAAAACAAAAAGCACTAGAGATAATTCCTTTTAAAGAAAAAAACACGCTGATGAATGCTTTATTGCATACTTCAGAATATGTTTCTTCCTATTCCAATAATAATGCGATTCCCAATCACGGATTTGAAAACATCAATAACGAAATTAAATTTTTGGCAATTGAAGACAGCCAGCTAGAAGTTTCAGGATTTAGAAAAATAGCATCTTTGTCTGAAACGTCCAATTTCTTGCTTCTTTTTCTGAAAAAATTCAATGACTATTATCCAAAGCTTAACGAAAAGGCATCTCAGGTTCAAGTTACCAAAGAGATCATAAAATACATTGACGAAGTTATTGACAAATATGGTGAAATTCGCGACAATGCTTCACCCGATTTATTAAACATTCGTCGCGATATGAATGCGGTTCGTGGCAAAGTAAACCAAAGTTTTGGTATAGCAATGAGCCAATACAATGCCTTGGGCTATCTTGATGATATAAAAGAAAGTTTTGTAGAAAACCGTAGGGTTTTAGCCGTTTTATCAATGTATCGACGAAAGGTAAAAGGTTCTATATTAGGGAGTTCCAAAACTGGCAGTATTGCTTATATTGAACCTGAAGCTACGCTAAACTATTCTAGAGAATTAAAAAATCTTGAATATGAGGAAAAAGAAGAAATTACAAGAATATTAAAGCAGTTAACTACCAGTATTCGTCCTTTTCTAAATTTAATTATTCAATATCAAGAATTTCTTAGTGATATAGATGTAATCGCTTCAAAGGCAAAATATGCCCATAAAATTAATGGAATACTGCCTGCTATCAATGATAAAAAGAGGTTGTTTTTTAGAGATGCCTTCCATCCTATTCTCTATTTGAATAATAAAAAGAAAAACGAAATTACGCATCCTCAAACTATCGAGTTGAATCCAGAAAGTAGCATTATTGTAATTTCTGGACCCAATGCTGGAGGAAAAACAATTTCCTTAAAAACGGTTGGATTGTTGCAATTGATGTTGCAAAGTGGTATTTTAATTCCGGTTCATGAACGCAGCGAAACCTTTTTATTTGATAGAATTTTAACAGATATTGGAGATAATCAATCTATTGAAAATCATCTTAGTACCTACAGTTATCGATTGAAGAACATGAACTACTTTTTAAAAAAATGTAATTCGAAAACTTTGTTTCTAATTGATGAATTTGGTACTGGTTCCGATCCTGATTTGGGTGGTGCTTTGGCAGAAGTATTTCTAGAAGAGTTCTATCATAGAGATGCTTTTGGAATTATTACAACGCATTATACCAACTTGAAGATCTTGGCAAATGAATTGCCGAATGCTACCAATGCCAACATGTTGTTTGACGAACGCACGTTAGAGCCTTTGTATAAATTGCACCTTGGTCAAGCAGGAAGTTCTTTTACATTTGAAGTAGCTCAGAAAAACGGAATTCCATTTGGATTAATAAATCGTGCCAAAAAGAAAATTGAAGGCGGTAAAGTGCGTTTTGACAAAACTATTGCAACGCTTCAAAAAGAACGTTCCAAGATGGAAAAAACTTCACTAAATTTAAAAGAAGAAGAATCTAAAGCACGAGAAGAAGGCAAAAAAATGGAAAGCATTAATGCTAAAATTAAAGATAAGTTAGAACGCTATCAAGAATTGTATGATTCCAATCAACGTCTAATTTACATGGGACAAAAAGTAGATGAGATTTCTGAAAAATACTTCAACAATAAGGATAAAAAACTATTGATTGGTGAATTTTTGAAAATTGTTGAAATAGAAAATTCAAAACGCAAAAAAGCTACTGCCAAAGAAATCAAAGAGAAACAGGTTATTCAAAAACAAGTTGTTGAGGAAGTAAATGTAAAAGTTGAAGAAATTAGAAAAGAAAAGAAAGAGAAAAAACTAAAAGCAAACTTGGTTGTTGAAAAACCAAAAGTAGCACTTAAAATTGGTGATAGAGTTCGAATGTTTGATGGAAAAGCAATAGGAACAATAGATGTTATTGAAAAGAATAAAGCCACAGTAAATTATGGTGTTTTTACTTCAAAAGTAAGCTTAGAAGCATTAGAATTTGTAGAAAGACCTAAGTAATGGAAGGTTTACCAAAAGATAAAAAAATTGTACTTTTTGATGGCGTTTGCAACCTTTGTGAATCGTCAATTCAATTCATTATAAAGCACGATAAAAAAGATATTTTTAGATTTGTAGCTTTACAATCTGAGCTTGGAAAAAAAATTACTTCTTATGTTGGTATTGACACTAAACTTGTTGATAGCATTATATTGTATGAACCTGGAATTGCTTATTACCACAAAGCCCAGGCAGCTTTACGAATAGCAAATGAAATGAGTGGATGGTATTCAATACTTGGTAAGCTTAGTTTTCTAGGAAAGTATTTGAATTTTGTATATGATTTTATTGCAAAAAATCGTTACAAATGGTATGGAAAAAAAGAAAGCTGTCTACTACCTACTCCTGAGTTGAGAGCTAAGTTTTTGTAGCATGACAATTATCATATTTCTTTTAGGTTAAATACAATAGCTTTGATTAACCTAAACACATAGAATTATGAATAAAATATTTGTGCCATTATATTCGTGGAATAATGGAGCTTTCATCATGATAGTAGTATTTGCACTAGTTATTATAGGATTAATAGGAGCACTCTTTTTAATGATGGGAAGTAGTAAAAATAAAAAAGACTAAGCAATGCTTAGTCTTTTTTTTTATAATAAAATAATATGTAATTATTCTTTAATAACTTTTTTAACAGTTATTCCTTTATCAGAAACAATTTTCATAGTGTAAACACCTTGAGCTAAATCAGAAATTGCTAATTGTACTTCAGATAAATTTGAGAAATTAGCAGACTTTACAATTCTTCCGTTTAAATCTGTAATTTCAACAGCAGAGATTAAAGCATCAGTTGTATTAGCAACATTGATTACATTTTTAGCTGGATTTGGATAAACTGAAAAAACTTTAGAATCAAGTTCATTTTTAGTATTTCCTAATAAGCTTTCAGTAGCTTTTGCTTTTACTGTATAATCATCAACAAGAACAGTAGAAGCTGTTGCATTTGCAGCACCAGCTGAGAAAATATAATCAAATTCGTCAACTATATAGTCTGGATCACCATCAATACCTCCGTAAAGTGCTGGAGTCACATCGTTACATTTCCATTGAAATCTACCAGTAAATGAGTTATAAGCAAAACCAACTTTTACCCAAGTATCAGCAGGTAAAATTAAACCACCTGATCTTAAAGTAATCAAATAATTTCCTGGAGTTCCTGTTGCGTTAAAATCACCAAATGCATAACCGTCTAATCGTTTAGTATTCATATTAAAACTATATCCACCAATAGCATTTCCATCAGCGCCATAAATAATTCCTCTAAATGAGTTAGTACTTGCAGTTGCAGCACCAGTATTGAATGAAAACTCTAATTCTACTACATCATTTCCAGGTGTTCTAGCTGCCCATGATGCTGCTAATCCACTTTTCCAAAGGAATCTTCCACCTGTAGCTGCATCCGAAGAAGTTATTTGCAATACATTAAGATGTACAAAATCAGAACCAGCAATTTGGTAATTACTGTTATCTGAATTAGTACCTCCTGCAGAGTTTAGTGTAAACATACCACCTTGACCTGCAACTAATCCTGTAACAGCAGTTCCTACGTTACCAATTGTTAGATTTTCATAATTATCAGATTCTAATAATTGTGCATTAGAAGTTAAAAAAGAACCTACAAAAAGTCCTAAAAAAAGTAATTGTTTTTTCATAAAAAGTAATTTTAAGTTTATTTTCGAATTCAAATTTAAACAAATATTTTTGTTTTTCTAATATTTTAACTTTCTTTTTCCCATTTTCCAACAACTGATGTAGCTAAAGCATTGCCTAAGACATTAGTGGCACTTCTAAACATATCACAAAAATGGTCTATTGGAAGTATTAAAGCAATACCTTCAATTGGAATTTTAAACATTCCGCAGGTAGCAGCTACAACTACTAAACTAGCTCTTGGAACTCCAGCTATACCTTTACTTGTTAACATTAAAACCAGCAGCATTGTCATTTGTGTTGGAAGATCTAATGGCACATTATAGACTTGGGCTATAAAAATACTTGCAAAAGTCATGTACATCATACTACCATCAAGATTAAAAGAATAGCCTAAAGGCAACATAAAAGAAACAATTTTATCTTTTACACCAAATCGTTCCAATTCTTCTGTTAGTTTTGGGAAAACTGCTTCACTGCTTGTAGTTCCAAATGCAATAACTAAAGGTCCAACTATTCTTTTTAATAAAACTGTCATTTGTTTTTTTAAGAAAACATAACCTATAAGAAGAAGAAATACCCAAAGCGTTCCTATTCCTACTAAAAAGGAGCTGAAGAATTTTGCGTAGGTAACTAATAAATCGTTTACATCTTTAATAGCAAAAACTCCTGCAATTGCTCCAAAAACTCCAATTGGCGCAAACTTCATAACATAATTTACCATTTTTAAGATAATATGCGAAGTTTTGTCTAAGGCATTCACCACAGGTTTTGAGTCAGATCCAATTGAAGCTGCAGCCAAACCAAAAAAGATTGAAAAAATTACTATTTGTAAAATCTCATTTGTTGCCATAGCTTCCACAATACTTTTTGGAATGATATGTTCTACAAAATTTTGAAAAGAAAATCCTTGCGTTTTATCAGAAACTTCTGCTGCAGTTGAATAATCAATTTTTCCTAATTTTAAACCAACTCCTGGTTGTAACGTATTTACCCAAAACAATCCAATCAATAACGAAATAAATGAAGCTGAGAAAAACCAACCTAATGCTTTTCCTCCTATTCTACCAACTGCTTTTATATCTCCTAATTTGGCAATTCCAACTACTAAAGTTGTGAATACTAATGGTGAAATAATCATTTGAACCAATCGGATAAAAACTGTTGCTAACATTTTAATTTTATCACTAAAACTTTTAGCATCTTCTTCTACATAATAGTTGTGAACAAAAATACCGAGTAATGCGCCAAAAAACATGGCTATAAGAATTTGAAATGTAAGATTACTAAAAATCGATTTCTTTGTAGTTTCTGTTGTAGTCATTCTATTATTTGTAGGTTTTGTTTATTAAATAAAAATCGGCCAAAACAAGTGCGGCCATAGCTTCAACAATTGGAACAGCTCTTGGAACAACACAAGGATCGTGTCTTCCTTTACCTTGTTGTTCTATAATTGTATTTTGATTTGTCAATACTTCTTGCTTTTGAATTAAAGTGGCAACTGGCTTAAATGCAACTCTAAAATAAATATCCATTCCGTTGGAAATTCCACCTTGTATTCCTCCAGAAAGATTAGATTTTGTTGTTCCGTCTTCATTGTACAAGTCATTGTGTTCGCTTCCTTTCATTCGCGCACCACAAAATCCGCTACCAAATTCAAATCCTTTTACGGCATTTATTGATAACATTGCTTTTCCCAATTCGGCATGCAATTTATCAAAAACTGGTTCGCCTAATCCAATCGGTACATTTTGTAAAACACAGGTAATTGTTCCACCAACAGTATCGCCTTGTTTCTTAATTTCTTTAATGTAAGCTTCCATCTTGGCAGCAGCTTCTGTGTCTGGACAACGTACAGAATTACTTTCAGTCAATGAAAAATCTAAATCTTGATAAGGTTTATCAATAAAAATATCTCCGACAGAAGAAACAAATGCATTGATTTTTATATCCTTTAAAATTTGTTTTGCTACAGCACCAGCAACTACTCTACTTGCAGTTTCACGAGCTGAGCTTCTTCCGCCACCACGGTAATCTCGGATTCCATATTTTTTTTCATATACATAATCGGCATGACTTGGACGATAAGAATCTTTTATATGAGAATAATCATCCGATTTCTGATTGGTATTTGGAATAATAAATCCTATTGGAGTTCCAGTTGTTTTTCCTTCAAAAATTCCTGAAAGAAATTGTACATCATCTTCTTCTTTTCTTTGGGTTACTATTGCAGATTGACCTGGTTTTCTGCGTTGCATTTCTAGTTGAATAGCATCCAAATTTAGTTCTATTCCAGCAGGACAACCATCAATAATTCCGCCTAAAGCTTCACCATGTGATTCTCCAAAAGTTGTAATTCTAAAAAGTGTTCCATAACTATTTCCTGCCATTATAATTTGTTTTGAACAAATATAGTTTTTTACTTTAAAATGTAAAAGTTTTAACTACTATTTGAAACATTGGAATTTCTTAACATTAGATTGTACTTCTATTAATACTATATGGGTTAATTTGTAAAACTTCAATTTATGAAAAAGAGAAAAGTAGAATTGGTGATTATTTCTGATGTACATTTAGGAACTTATGGTTGTCATGCAAATGAATTGTTAGATTATTTAGGTACTATAAAACCAAAAACTTTAATACTAAATGGCGATATAATAGATATTTGGCAGTTTAGAAAATCCTATTTTCCGAAATCACATTTAAAAGTAATCCCTTTTTGTAATAAAATCGAACAAGCCGCCAATAAAACAAATACACCCTTTGATTCAATTAAGTTCGACAGAAATAAAATATTTACAATTTGATTCTGCTTTTTGTCGAGGGT
>JAIEMH010000111.1 GCA_019752245.1 Flavobacteriaceae bacterium | reverse complement strand
GTATACACACCTGCTGTCGCCAAAGAACATATTGAATACCAATATGCACTAAAAAACGAGTACACAATTTTAAAGCGTTCAAAGGTTTTAGGCGAAATATCAAAACAATTTAAAACAATAGCAATTTCATCATTTAAGGAAGCTGAAGTTACAACTTGCTTTCTAATTTCTTTTAAAAACAGTTCTTGGTTGTTCATTATTTGTGATAATCACAAATATATAAATTTTATTTATTATTTATCGCTAATTTAATTGTAATAATCACAATAGTTTTGGCCTATAATTTTAAAACTATTATTCATGAAAAAACTAATTTCACTACTGACCACAAGTTTTGTGTTGTTCTCTTGTAGTTCTTCTAAGAATTTTAAAAATGATGATTTAACTAAAATAAATCCTTTGTTTAAAGCAGCTTATCGTCCTGTAAATACTCCAGTCGATAGTTCAAAAGGTACAGTTCAACTACTTCGATTGTTCCGATTAAGTGATTCTAATGTTGCTTCTGTTTCTATTTCTTTTGACAAGAATAACGACCTTAAAATAAGGTACACAAACTTTCTTGGTGGCACTAGTTCGAGCACTTTTAAAGGAAAATTCAAGAAAAATTATTATGAGATTTTTTTAGAAAAAAACAGAAAAAGCTTTCCGCTAATTTACAGTAAAACAGCAATTGAGCGCATCAGAATAGGGATTATGAAAGACTCAACCTTGGTGGTTGAAACTTATTACAATCATAGTGGTTCCGTTTTTTTGATGGCAGCAGGAAGTTCGAACAAGACGTATGCAACGTTTAATAAAATTTAAAACAGCTCCTTATGAAAACAAAATTTTTATTGCTTTTGGTTCTAGTAACCAATTTTATTTCGGCACAAGATTCCATTCCGGTTCCAACATTTGAATCTATTGCAACTCATTCGCAAATTTTTAGTTTGTCACCAATTTCTAAAAAGGTTGATAAAGTCAACGGATTGGTTTTTGGTGTTGGACATTATCAAAACCGACATGTTGAAAAGCAAACCATCAACGGAATTAATGTTGATGTAAACCCTATTGGTTTGGGTATTCCAATATTCATTATTTACCTTCCAGAAATGATTGAAAGAGGAACTTTTTTATCTAGAATCGAATCGGATTCTATTGTAAAAATTGACGCAAATTATCCCAGAATTCAAATGAACGGTTTGAATGTAAGTGCTGGCTGTTTTTTTACCAATTCAAGCATCAACGGATTGAATATTTCCTTGCTTAATAGATTTAATAAAATGAATGGAATTTCGGTTACGCCTTTGGGAACGCAAGCCAATGTGATGAACGGTTTTTCTGTCGGGATTTATAACGGATTCAATAACAGTAATGGTTTGATTATTGGATTGTTAAACGAATCGATGCAGTTGAAAGGCATTCAATTGGGGATTTATAATTCTGCTCATTCTTTAAAAGGAATTCAAATTGGCGTTTTTAATATGTCAAGAAAAAATGGTTTGCAACTCGGAATTTGGAATGTTAACAACAAAAGGTCGATGCCTTTTATAAATTGGTAAAAGATGAAAAAGTGTATTATATTATTAGTTTGTTTGGTGTTTTGTAGCATCCAAGCGCAAAAAAGTAAACCTAATTTTGAACGCGTTTACGTTGAAGCTGGATTTGTGCAACCGTTAAGCACTATGTCCGATAAATTTGAAGTTGCTCCATCGTTTGGGTTTTGGTTTAGAAGTAGAGCTACAACAAAAGATTTTGTTGATTTTGGTTTTAATTTCTTCATTCCAAAAGAGGCGCCTAATGTGAATTTCAAGTATCAAGATTCTATTTTGAGTTATAAATCAAAACATTTTGCAATAAATATTGGTGCTCGATTTGCTAAAGTTGTACCTCTATCCTTAGAATCGGATGATTTTAATTTTGAATGGAACTCAGGAATCGGATTGGCTTTAAATGTTTACAAAGCGCCAGACGAAATTGAATTTGGCGACAATGAATACAGTGGCGAAGTGTTGACCACTCTTTTTTTGTCGCAAGGTATAAAAGTAAATTATAAAAATGTAGGATTGCAATGCCATTACCAATGGTCGCCTTACGGATTATTTAGTAAAAACCTCGAAAAGGATTATGGATCGCAGAGTTTGATGTTTGGAATTGTTTACAGGCAATAGAAAATAGAAAGCCCAATTCATTGCGTTGAATTGAGCTTTTGATTTTTTATTCCGATTTTAAAATTTCTCCTTCAAATTCCATAGCTAAAAACGATTCTCTATCCATCCAATATTCTGATGTTATCAATTCAAAATTGATGTTGTCAGTTGAATTTAGTTCCCAGACAATGCTTTCTGCATCGGGAAAATCATTTTCGGTTGTCATTGCGTCGTCAAATAATCTTCTGATAAGATTGCTGTCATTTAAGGCATTGTTGAACGCTTTTAAAACATACGATTTTGATAAAACTCCAATTTCATTATTAGCAACAGAAAATTTTATCGAGCTCGCTTTTGCATTTGGATAAATTCCGTTATAAGCTTTGAAAAGCAATTGATTTATAGAAAATAAATGTTTGTGCAAATGAATTTCTGGATATTCTTCGCATACTTTGTCAATCAGCATATCATTTGAAATCTGATCAATTTGACCTTCACATAAATCGTTACTTAATTTATAAGCTAAAATAATTTTTGCAGCTTCATTAGGTTCAAAATCACTAATTGCCATTTGTAGCATTTCAAACAAACCTTCTGGGTTTAAAGATTTTCCGTCTTCAAATCCGAAAGCGTCTAGCAAGGCGATGTAATCTTCGGTTGTCCAATAATTTGGTATTTCGTCAATAGCATAAATCGATTTAATTTCAATGTTTACTTTCATAAAATTTTATTTAATAATTATAAAGGTATCGAATATAAAAGCAAAACCCCAATTCAACTGAATGAATTGGGGTTTTTTTATGATTTGAAATTAATTATTCCGCTTTAGGAGCAATTTTATTTTCTTCTCTTGGAGGTCTTGGTAAAAGTGCTTTTCTAGAAACTTTTTCTTTTCTAGTTTTAGGATCAACTCCTAAATATTTCACCATAAACACATCACCCATATTTACAACATCGGCAACATTTTCTGTTCTTTCCCAAGCTAATTCAGATACGTGTAATAAAACTTCGTTTCCTGGAGCTGAAGTATATTCTACAACTGCACCAAAATCTAACATTTTAATTACTTTCACTTCATAAGCTTCTCCCATTGCTGGTTTGAAAATGATAGAGTCAATTTTAGCTAATACTGCTGCAATTCCGTCTGGATCAGTTCCAAGGATTTCAACAACACCTTGCTCGTCAACTTCGTTAATAACGATAGTTGTTCCAGTAGCTTTTTGTAATTCTTGAATCACTTTTCCACCAGGTCCGATTAAAGCGCCGATAAAGTTACCAGGAATAGTTCTCATGATAATTTTTGGAGCATGAACTTTAACGTCAGCATTTGGTTTATCAAGAGTTTCCATCAATTTTCCTAAGATGTGTAAACGTCCATCACGAGCTTGAGCTAATGCTTGCTCCATGATTTCATATTTCAATCCGTCAATTTTGATGTCCATTTGACAAGCTGTAATTCCTTCAGAAGTTCCAGTTACTTTGAAATCCATATCTCCTAAATGATCTTCATCACCTAAAATATCAGATAAAACTGCAAAACGTTCTCCGTCAGTAATCAATCCCATCGCAATTCCAGAAACTGGACGAATCATTTGAATACCAGCATCCATTAATGATAATGTTCCAGCACAAACTGTAGCCATTGAAGACGAGCCGTTAGATTCTAAAACTTCAGAAACTACACGAATTGTATAAGGACAATCAGCAGGAATCATGTTTTTTAAGGCACGTTGTGCCAAGTTTCCGTGACCAACTTCTCTTCTTGAAGTTCCTCTTAAAGGACGAGCTTCTCCTGTTGAAAATGGTGGGAAATTATAATGTAAATAGAATTTTTCTTCTCCTTGTTCTGATGGTGAATCAATTTGGTTAGCTTCTCTAGAAGTTCCTAAAGTTGCTGTTGCCAAAGCTTGAGTTTCTCCACGTGTAAACAATGCCGAACCGTGAACTGATGGTAAATAATCTACTTCACACCAAATTGGTCTGATTTCTGTAGTTTTTCTTCCGTCAAGACGAGTTCCTAAATCTAAAGTTACATTACGAACTGCTTCTTTATTGGTTTTGTAGAAATATTTAGAAACTAAATCTCCGTTTTCTGCCAATTCTTCTTCAGTAAATAATGCTTTTACTTCTTCTTTTACAGCGTCAAATGCAGCTGAACGTTCGTGTTTAGCCGAACCTTTGCTTGCAATAGCGTAAATTTTATCATAAGCTGCTGCTTTTACTTTAGCGTAAATAGCTTCGTCAGATTTTTCTCCTTCGTAAGTACGAACTTCTTTTTTCCCAAACGCTTGCGCCAATCTTTCTTGAGCAGCAATTTGTACTTTAATGTGTTCGTGAGCAAATTTAATTGCTTCTACCATTTCTGCTTCTGAAATTTCTTTCATTTCACCTTCTACCATTGCGATAGAATCTGTTGAAGCTCCAATCATCATGTCGATATCTGACAATTCTAATTGAGCACGACTTGGATTGATGATGAATTTACCGTCAATTCTTCCAACTCTAGCTTCTGAAATTAAAGTTTCAAACGGAATGTCAGACAATGCAAGTGCTGCCGAAGCTGCTAAACCTGCTAATGCATCTGGCATTACATTTTCGTCATGAGACATTAACTGAATCATAACTTGCACTTCTGCATGGTAATCTGATGGGAAAAGCGGACGCAAAACACGGTCAACTAATCTCATTGTTAATACTTCGCTATCGCTTGGACGCGCTTCTCTTTTGAAGAAACCACCAGGAAAACGACCTGCTGCAGCAAATTTTTCACGATAATCTACCGTTAATGGTAAAAAGTCGATACCTGGACTTGCTTTTCTTGATGATACTACTGTTCCTAAGATTACAGTGTTACCAATTCTTACTACTACAGAACCATCAGCTTGTTTTGCTAAACGTCCTGTCTCGATTGTGATGCTTCTGCCATCACCTAAATCGATGCTTTCTACAAATAATTGTGGAATCATAATTTTGTTTGTTATTGATTTAACATTGGTTTTAGTCCGCCTGTCGGCGGACACGTTGTAGTTGTGTTGTTTGTGTGGCGTAGTTACTGCCTAAAACCCAATGAAAAACCAAACTTTTTTTTAAAAAGCGTATTGTTTATTGTAAAAAAAAAAGAGGCGCGTGGGCACCTCTTTTTATGTATTATTTTCTAATACCTAATTCTTTGATTAACTCACGATATTTTACAACATCTTTCTTTTTTAAGTAGTCAAGAAGACTTCTTCTTTTACCTACTAAAAGAACTAATGAACGCTCTGTGTTATAATCGTGACGATTTTTTTTCAAGTGCTCTGTTAAGTGAGAGATTCTAAAAGTGAAAAGTGCTACTTGACCTTCTGTTGAACCTGTGTTTTCAGCTTTTCCTCCGTGTTTAGCGAAAATTTCAGCTTTTGTTTCTTTACTTAAATACATTCCAATATTATTTTAAATGATTATTATGTATGAATAGAGGTTTTCTCAATTCGAGTGCAAAGATAATCTTCTTTTTTGATTAGACAAATAAAAAGTTATAGTTTAAAATAATTTTGCAACTTCTTGATTTACAAATTCTAAAAAACGTTCGTCTTTTTCTGTAAATGGGTCAATTACATGAGAATCAATGTCAATTTGACCAATATTAATTCCGTTTACAAATAACGGAACAACAATTTCTGACTTGACGGTAAAGCTACAAGCGATGTAATTGTCTTGTGCTGCAACATCTGGAACTACAAAATTCGCATTAGATTCTGCTACTTGACCGCAGATTCCTTTTCCGAATGGGATTACAGTATGATCTGTTTCTGCACCAACATAAGGTCCAAGATGTAATGTCTTGTTTTCGTGGTTGGCAAAGTAAAATCCTACCCAATTATAATACTCTATGTTGTCAGACAAAAACTGACATAGGTTTTTTAATTTTTCATCTCGACTTATTTTTTCGTCTGAAAGAATCAAAATAACTTCTGGTTGTAAACTATCAAAATTCATATTCTATTTTTTTTACAAAAGTAACCATTGCAATTTCTTACTTTTACCTAAAATTTGTTAAAAATTATATTTTGAAAGAATATCTAATTCAATTTAAACCTTTTCTGCTTTTTCTAGCCAAATTTTTTGTCACCTATTTGGTGTTGACTTTTATTTATCAAAGTTACCTCAATCAATTTGACGAGAAAAAATTTGAAGTTGATGGATTTACTCAAATTGTTGCCGAGCAGTCTAAAGTAGTTTTGTCGGTAATCGATTCCCAGTCCTACACCTTGCCAAATTACAAAGAGCCAAGTGTAAAATTATTTTATCATGGGCAATGGGTAGCGCGCATTATAGAAGGGTGTAATGCATTGAGTGTGATTATTCTTTTTATCAGTTTTATAATTGCGTTTACAGGAAAGTTTAAGCAAACCTTTCTTTTTATAGTATTGGGAAGTTTGCTTATTCACGTTTTTAATGTTTTAAGAATTGCTTTGCTTTGCATGGCTATTTTTCATTATCCACACTATGAGCATGTGCTTCATGGTGTGATTTTTCCATTATTTATTTATGGAATTGTATTTTTACTTTGGGTTATTTGGGTTAACAATTATTCATCTTATGCTAAAAAATAAAACCAGTTTGTTCTTTATAGTAGTAATTCTTTTGTCTTTAGTGGCTATTAGAATGTATGAAGACGTCATTTTTTATGATCCTTTTTTGGATTATTTTAAGGCAAATTACACCAGTTTACCTTTGCCAAATTACCATCCGGTGAAATTATTCTTCAGTTTAGGTTTTAGATTTTATCTCAATTCGATGTTGTCTCTTGGGCTTTTGTATCTGTTGTTTAAAGATTCTAAAATCATTAAATTTTCTACTTTTTTGTATGTCTTTTTCGGAAGTATTTTGATGGTAGCTTTCTTTTTTATGCTTAAAGTTGGCGGTGCTGAAAATAAAATGGCGTTGTTCTACATTAGGAGATTTATTATTCAGCCAATTTTTGTAATACTCTTTATTCCTGCATTTTATTATCAGAAGAGGATAAAATAACAGCATTTTAAGAATTCAAATCATTCTTTTTCATAACTTTGCATCATGAGTTTGAAGAAACAATTAAGTGTTTTTATGGCATTTTTCCTATTGGTTTCCAATGTGGGATTGGCTTTTAATGTGCATTATTGTGATGATGTTGTTGCTTCGGTTACTTTAAATTCTGCATCTAATTCTCCTGAAGTTGAAAAAAATTGCTGTGGTGTTGTAGAAAAAGAATCTAAATGCTGCAAAAATAAAATAGTTAAATCGTCTGATAAATCAGATCAGCTTATTCAAAAGTCAGCTTCTCCAATCTTTGATGTCTTTCTTATTAACGAAGATTGGAATTTTATAGTTTTTACTGCTAAGTTTCACTTCAAAAAAAGCGAAACTACTTCTTACTATTGCGATGCGAATGCGCCGCCATTATACCTTTTGTACAGCCAATATACCTTCTACGCGTGATTTAATTTTCTTATTTAGTTCAAACTAATTACGAATTTTAAATTTTTACACAATGAAAAAAATAACATTATTCCTAATGTTGGTTTCTTCTACACTACTTTTTTCGCAAGAAAAACTAGACACCGTTAGCGTTGTAGGATCACAAAAAGGAATAAGAAAATCACTCACCAAAACAACCAATACTTCTGTTGTTTCGAGTAAAGAATTATTAAAAGCCGCTTGCTGTAATTTGGCAGAAAGTTTTGAAACCAATCCGTCTATAGACGTAAATTTTGCCGATGCTTTAACAGGAACCAAACAAATAAAAATGTTGGGTTTAACATCGCCTTATTTAATGATAACCGAAGAAAATATTCCTTCTGTTCGTGGCGCATCGCAAGCCTATGGATTGTCCTTTACGCC
>JAIEMH010000213.1 GCA_019752245.1 Flavobacteriaceae bacterium | reverse complement strand
AAATTAATTGATAGTTTTAAAAATAGAGAAATAGACATATTAGTCGGAACTCAAATGCTTGCTAAAGGATTGGATTTTGATAACGTTTCGTTGGTAGGAATCATGAATGCCGATACAATGTTATATCATCCCGATTTTAGAGCTTACGAACGCAGTTTTCAAATGATGACACAGGTTTCTGGTAGAGCAGGAAGATCGGACAAACGCGGAAAAGTAATTATTCAAACGTACAATGTAAATCATAATGTGATTCAGCAAGTAACGCATAATGATTATGAAGGAATGTATAAAGAACAACTTTATGAACGCCAGATTTATAAGTATCCACCGTATTTTAGATTGATAAAATTAACCTTGAAACATAAAGATTTTGACAAATTAAAAGAAGGATCAATGTGGTTGTATCAAGTGTTGCAACAAAATTTGCAAATGCCAGTTCTTGGTCCAGAAGAACCAGGAATTAATAGAATACGCAATGAATACATCCGAACAATAATGGTGAAAATTCCTCATAATGGCTCGATAGTAAACACAAAAAAAACTATCCAGAAAATACTGAATAGTTTTGAGGTTATACCGCAATACAGAGCTATAAAAGTTACTGCAAACGTTGATTTTTATTAAGCAATTGCTAATGCTTTAATTAAATCTTCTTTTTTATTTCTGCTTAATGGAATTTTTGTAACTCCAATTTCAGCAAATTTACTATTGAAACGTTCTACTTTATCAATATTGATAATGTACGATTTGTGAACTCTAATGAATTTTTCTCTAGACAAGTCTTTTTCAAAAGATTTCATAGTAGAAAGAACAAGGTTGGTGTCTTCTTCAGTCACTACTTTTACATAGTCACCATAAGCTTCAATCCATTTAATTTTATTTGTAAAAACTTTTAATTTTTTCAAATTACTTTTAATAAAGATATGTTCACCTTCTTCTTCATAATTCTCACGTTTCATCATGTGAAGATCAAGAGCTCTTTTTACAGATGCGTTAAAACGCTCTAATACAATAGGTTTTTGAAGGTAATCTGTTGCGTCATAATCAAATGCTTTTAATGCATATTCTGCTTTAGAGGTTATAAAGATTACTTGTGGTTTTACTTTTAAACCGTCAATAAAATCAAAACCACTTATTACAGGCATTTCAACATCTAAGAAGATTAAATCAACAGTATGAACCGTCATGCAATTTTTTGCTTCAATTGCATTAGAAAAATCACCCACAAGTTGTAGATTTGGATGATTATTTACTAACTTTGCAATGACCATCCTCTGAAGAGAGCTATCATCGACGACTACACAATTTAATTTCATAATTCAGTGTTATTATAGATTTGGTGATGTAAAAATAAAAAGTTTTTTCCTTACAACCTAATGTTTATCGGCTTTTTTTGCATTTTGGCGATTAAAGTTATTTTTTACTTGTTTATTAAAATATTATTTCTACTTTTGCACCCAATTTTATATAATTAAAACACATTTATTATGAATCATTACGAAACTGTTTTCATCTTAAATCCCGTTTTATCTGAAGTTCAGGTAAAGGAAACAGTAAGCAAGTTTGAAGATTTTCTTACAAGCAGAGGAGCTAAGATGGTATCAAAAGAGGATTGGGGCTTAAAAAAATTAGCTTACGAAATCCAAAACAAGAAAAGTGGTTTTTACCATTTATTCGAATTCCAAGTGTCACCAGAAGTATTAATTGCTTTTGAAACTGAGTTTAGACGTGACGAAAGAGTTATGCGTTTCTTGACTGTAAGTCTTGATAAACATGCAATCTCTTGGGCAGAAAGAAGAAGAGCAAAACTTAAAGCAGCAAAAGCGTAACCCATGGCAACACTACAACAATCAGCTTCAGGAAAAAAAGACGGAGATATTAGATATTTAACGCCTTTAAACATTGAAACAAACAAAACTAAAAAGTATTGTCGTTTCAAAAAATCTGGAATCAAATATATTGATTATAAAGATGCAGATTTCTTATTAAAATTTGTTAACGAACAAGGTAAAATTTTGCCAAGACGTTTAACAGGAACTTCATTGAAGTATCAAAGAAAAGTGTCAGTTGCTGTAAAAAGAGCGCGTCACTTAGCTTTAATGCCATATGTAGCCGATTTATTAAAATAATTTAAAATCAACAGTTGTTGGTTTTCCAGTAAAGGAAACCTAACTTCTATAATAAGGACAACAACATGGAACTTATATTAAAACAAGACGTTCAAAACGTAGGATTTAAAGATGATATCGTTTCAGTGAAAGCTGGTTACGGTCGTAATTTCTTAATTCCACAAGGATTTGCTCAATTAGCTACACCTTCTGCAAAGAAAGTATTAGCTGAAAATCTAAAGCAAAAAGCTCACAAAGAAGCTAAAGTAATTGCTGATGCTACTAAAATTGCTGATGCGATTAAAGCTTTAGAAATTAAAATTTCTTCAAAAGCTGGTGGTGAAAAATTATTTGGTTCTGTAACCAATATTGATATCGCTGCAGCATTAGAAAAAGCAGGACAAACAATTGATAGAAAATTTATTACTAGCGGTGTTGTAAAACGTACTGGTAAATACACAGCTTCTGTAAGATTACACAGAGATGTTGTTGTTGAATTGCCTTATGAAATTGTAGCTGAGGTTTAATATCTCAACTGCTATAAATATAAAGTCCCGATGAAAGTCGGGATTTTTTTTTAAATATTTTTTTAAACTCATAAACTATTGTCTGTGAAATACAAAAGATTAACCAAAGAACAACTAGAAGCGTTGCATCAAGAATTTGCAAACTTTTTAGCGTCACAATCTATTGATAAAAAAGAATGGGACGAAATTAAAACGAATAAACCAGAAGTTGCTGAAAAAGAACTTGATATTTTTTCTGATTTAATTTGGGAAGGTGTTTTAACAAATGCACAATTTCTTGAGCATTTTTCTAAAAATCATATTTTCCTTTTTCATTGTCAAAAAGAATTTATTCAATCTATGGTAATTAAATCTTTAGTTACTGAGATAGATTTTATGACTAAAAACGGTTTGCAATGGTTAAGCGATAATCTTTTTACCGAAACAGTAGAAATGCATGTTGGTAAAAAAGAATACGACGGCGATCGCAATAAGGCAATTTTCAATTTGATTACTGAAGGAGCTATTTTAAGTGATGGACAACTTTATATTCAAATAAATAGTATTCTGCAATCATAAAATTTTAATTTTCAAAATAAATGGCTATTTTAGTACGCAAAACGAACTAATTTAGCCATTTCTTTTTTATGGATATTCAACAAACAATTCAGGATTTACGTGAGGAGCTTAACTTGCACAACCACAACTATTACGTGTTGGATAATCCTACTATTTCCGATTTAGAATTTGATCAAAAACTAAAACATCTTCAAGATTTAGAAGCTAAATATCCTGAATTTTATGACGAAAGTTCTCCTTCGTTGCGAGTTGGCGGAACCATTACCAAGAATTTTAAGACAATTGTTCATGAAAACAGAATGTATTCGTTAGACAATTCCTACTCCAAAGATGATTTGCAAGATTGGGAAGTCAAAATTCAAAAGGTTTTAGGAAATGTTCAGTTACAATATACTTGCGAATTAAAATATGATGGCGCTTCGATTTCTATTACCTACGAAAACGGAAAATTAAGCAAAGCAGTAACTCGTGGTGATGGTTTTCAAGGTGATGAGGTTACTAATAATATAAAAACAATTAAGTCAATTCCGCTTAAGCTAAAAGGAAATTATCCTCCGAAATTTGACATTCGAGGTGAAATTATTCTCCCATTTGAAGGCTTTGAAAAAATGAATCAGGATTTGATAGAAATTGGTGAAACTCCTTATTCTAATCCAAGAAATACAGCTTCTGGAAGTTTGAAATTACAAGATAGTGCCGAAGTTGCTAAACGACCATTAGATTGCTTGTTGTATTTTATTACTGGAAATAATTTGCCTTTCAATTCACAATATGACGGACTTGAAACTGCCAGAAATTGGGGTTTTAAAGTACCTACGCAATCTAAATTAGCCAATAATCTTGATGAGGTTTTTCAGTTTATTGAATATTGGGATGTGCACCGCCATGATTTACCTTATGAAACGGATGGAGTTGTGGTGAAAATCAATAATATTCATTTTCAAGAGGAATTAGGTTACACGGCAAAATCGCCTCGTTGGGCAATGGCTTATAAATTTAAAGCAGAGCAAGTTACTACAACTTTAAACTCGATTTCTTATCAAGTTGGACGAACAGGAGCGATAACTCCAGTTGCCAATTTAGAACCGGTGCAATTGGCAGGAACAATTGTAAAACGAGCTTCATTACATAATGCCGATCAAATTGAAAAATTAGATATTAGAGTAGGCGATGAAGTTTTTGTTGAAAAAGGTGGTGAAATTATTCCGAAGATTATTGGTGTTGCCAAAAGAGGAAATCAAGCAGAACCTACAAAATACATTACACATTGCCCAGAATGTCATACCGAATTGACCAGAAAAGAAGGTGAAGCCAATCATTTCTGTCCAAATTTCTATGGTTGTCCTCCACAAATTATAGGTAGGATTCAACATTATATTTCTAGAAAAGCTATGGATATTGAAGGTCTTGGTGGTGAAACAGTTGCTTTGCTCTTCAACAACGGATTGGTAAAAGATTATTCCGACTTGTATGAATTGACAGTGGATCAAATTTTGCCACTTGATAGAATGGCTCAAAAAAGTGCCGAAAATTTGATAAAAGGTGTACAAAATTCTAAAAAAATACCTTTTGAAAATGTTTTATTTGCATTAGGAATTCGATATGTTGGAGAAACCGTTGCAAAGAAATTAGCGAAGCATTATAAAAATATTGACGCATTGCGACAAGCATCGCTAATGGACTTGATTTTGGTTGATGAAATTGGTGAACGAATTGCGCAAAGTGTCATTGAATTCTTCGAAAATCAAAATAATAGTATTATCATTGAACGATTAAAGAGTTTTGGAGTTCAGTTTGAAATTATAGAAAAATTTAATCCTAATGCAACTAGTAAATTGGTTGGTAAAACCTTTGTTGTTTCTGGTGTTTTTGAAATTTTTTCTCGTGACGATTTAAAGAAAACCATCGAAGATAATGGAGGCAAAGTAGGAAGTTCTATTTCTTCCAAAACAGATTATGTTATTGCAGGAGACAATATGGGTCCGGCCAAACTGGAAAAAGCAAATCAATTGGGAATAGCAATTATTTCTGAAAATGATTTTATAAAAATGATTAATGAAAACTAGTAAGATTGCATTATTTGCAAATATGACATGTTGTTTTCTAGCTATAATTGCTGACGTTTTTAAGTTGGATACATTGTCGCTTTTTTCAATTCCGCTTATTATTCCGTTTTTATTTTTTTATTATTACATAGAAACTAATAAAATTAGTGTTTTAGTGAGTTTGTTTCTTTTATTTAATTTTATTGGAGATTCGGTTGGATTAATGAATTTTGAGAATGAAATTTATTATATACTACCTCCATTTTTTCTAAGTAATCTGATAATGATTTTTTTAATGCTCATGAACATTGAAAAATTTAAATTTATTTTTTTAAATTGTGTTGCTTTGCTAATTATTACAATTTCTCTCTTTTATTTTTGGAATGCAATTGTAAATTTATTTTCTTTTGATGAAAACAACGTTCAATTAAAAGTTGCAATATATGGGTTTTCGCTTATTGTTTTGGTTGTTATAGCAAGTTATAATGTGATTTGGAATATTAGTATTTCTAATATTTTTTCAATGGTTAGCGCAATTTGTGTTTTGCTTTCAGATTTTTTTTATATAGTTTTTAATTTTCAAAATCAATTAGTTGTTTTGGATTATATTCATTTTTCTTGCCAAATTTTTTCATATTTTTTCTTTGTTAAATATGTCTTGTTTAAAGAGAAAGAATATTTATTAAAAAAATAAGTTATGTTTTTTAAAAATGGAATAAATCAATATTTAGAAAAAAAGAAAGCTACAGTTTTACTTTTGAAGATTTTATTTTTCTCAATTTCATTTCTTGAAATTATTTCAGAATATTTTATGAATGGTACTTTGCTTTGGTTTACAAAACCATTAATAATACCGCTATTGATTTCGTTATATGTAGTTACTTCCAAAAGATACTCTTATTTGTATATTGTAGCACTTCTTTTGAATTGGTTGGCAAATATTTTTTTCTTGTTTAGCGATGTTAATTTTTTGATAGTTGCTTCGATGCTGTTTATGTTTCATCGTTTGTTAGTTTTAATCAAAATTTTTAAAGAAGAAAAAAATATAGGTATTGTTGCTTTTTTATTGGGAATAATACCATTTTTATTTCTTTTTTTAAGCTTGATAAACATTATTTTTGATACTATTCAAAAAAATCAATTTATATTAATTGTGATGCAATGTATTTTAATGTCAATACTTGGAGGACTTTCTTTGGGTAGTTATTTTATGAAAAATAATTTATCAAGCAGGTTTTTATTGATTAGTTCTCTTTTTTTTGGAATAAATCTCTTTGTGTTGGGAGTTAAATTTTACTTTTTAGACCTTCGGTTTTTGAAGCCTATATCAATGGTTTTTTTCGTTTTTGGGCAATATCTTTTTTATAAATATATGCTTTTGATTGACAAAGATTAGTTAATTTAAATTGTGTTTTTTGTTTTTTATTAATTTAGAATGATTAATTTTATTGAATGGTAACTAGTAAGAGTTTTATTTTAGTTAAATTATTAACGATAATTTATTTTATCAATTCAGTAATTGAAGTAGTTGCTGAGGCTTTTTCATACAAACCTTTGATTTTTATTACAAAGCCTTTAATTCCTTTGTTGTTAATGGTGCTGTATTTTTATAGTTCTCCAAAGCCTTCCAAATTGTTTTATTTATTAATGTTTTTTTCTTTGCTAACTAATATCTTGTTTATACCAGACACAAGTAAATCTCTTTTTTATGGTGTAATTACTTATACTATTCATAGAATATTTTTGTTAGTACTAATTTTTAAAATTGTAAAAATAAAAGATTATATTCCTATTTTATTGGCGACTATACCATTAGCATTTATTTTTTTCTATTTGTTTGCAGCTTCAGATGTTCCAGAAAATTCTTATTATTTGATAATTTTTCATAATATAATGGCAGCAGTTTTAGGAGGAGTTGCAATTTCTAATTATGTGATGAATGATACAAAACAAAATTCATTATTACTAATTAGCGTTTTGCTATTTTTAGGTTTGCAATTAGTAGTATACATTGAAAGGTATTACATGGCAGATTGGCATTCTACATACCTTCGTCCATTGGCAATGTCACTAAATATATTAGCCTTTTTTGCTTTTTACAAGTTTATTTTGTTATCAGAAAAACTAAACAATAATTGATTTTCCTTTACTTGCAATTTGTTTATCATTAGTCATGTAAAAATCTATTCTTCCAAGATTTAATCCATAACATCCTACTTGATTGATAAGTACTTCTTTTCCGTCAAGATTTTTTTCTATTACTGGCTTGTCTAAAAACGTGTGTGTGTGTCCGCCAATAATTAAATCAATATCTTTTGTTTGTTTAGCAAGCATAATGTCGCATACTTTATTTGGATCTTCTTTGTATTTAAAACCAATGTGTGATAAACAAATTACTAAATCACATTTTTTTTCTTGTTTTAATAATCGAGCCATGTCGGTTGCGACCTCAATTGGATTATTGTAAACTGTTTCTTTATAGTTTTTTTTATCAACCAATCCTTCTAGTTCAACGCCAAGTCCAAATACTCCAATTTTCACGCCATCAACAGTAGTAATTTTATAAGGTTTCACATGACCGTCGAGAACCGTATTTTTAAAATCATAATTGGATGAAACAAAATCAAATTTGGCATTTGGCATTTGAGCTAGCAAGCCATCAATTCCGTTATCAAAATCGTGATTACCCAATGTAACTGTTTCATAGCCCATCATGTTCATTAATTTAAACTCCAGTTCGCCACCATAGTAATTA
>JAIEMH010000300.1 GCA_019752245.1 Flavobacteriaceae bacterium | reverse complement strand
CATTAGAATCGTTCAATTGAATGTTCTCATTTGTTGCGCGAACAACAGTTATTTGTTTGTCTTGAAGTCCAACAAAAGAAATTACCAAAACATCACCTTGTCTCGCATTAAGTGTAAATTTTCCGTCAAAATCTGTAGCAACTGCTCTGGTAGTTCCTTTAACAACAATATTTGCGCCAGGCAATGGTCCGGAACCATCAGAAACTACTCCGCGAATATTTCCAACCATTTTACTTGGTTTTGAAACTGGAACTGGTTTGGGAACAATGTATTTTGTGTCTTGATTCCACCAAGTTAAAAGTTGTTGGTAATAAGCGGCTACATTTTCCCAATTGCTGTATTTTTTGGCTTGAGCATTGGTAATTTGTTGTTTTAAAACTCTATCAAACTCTTCACGCAATTCTGCAGGTGGAACGATGTCATATTGAATATAATCGTTCAAACTTTCCAATACAATTAAAGACGTATTTTGAGTTACAATTCCGTATTTTTTGCCCATCATTTCAATTTCATCCGCATTTAATTTGTATTGAATTTCTAAATAAGCTATCTTTTTTTGCGCCCAAAGTTTTTCAATATTTACTTCATTCGAAGCTTGATTTGAAGCATCAATAATTATCGTTTTTTCTAAAATTGGAGTTTCATCGTATCCAAATTGCAAAACAACTTTGTTAGTAGCTTTCAATGAAATTCCAGCCATACTAAAACTTCCAGAAACCGGAGTTCCAACCATTGGATACATTTCTGTAACCAAATAATTATCTTTAACACCAAGGAATTTTAAATTCTGAAAAACCATTTTATCTAAGGCATCAGCAACTTTCAATTCGTTTAAATTAATGAAATTCCCACCCGATTTTATAGCGTTATAATTCAAAAAAGCATAATCAGACGATGCCAATGAACTAATGGTGTAAATTGGTTTTTTAGTAGCAGGCAAAATATTAGCACTCAACGACGATAATCCATCTGTAAAAAATAAATACTCGTCATGAACTGGCAATTTAATTTTAGAAAAACGAGTTCCACCATCATATTGTGTATTTTCTAAAACAACTTTCAAGTCTGACCAATCGCCATTTTTAATACTGTAACTGTTCTTTTTTTCGAAAATATAACCAGTTAAATATAATGTAACTTCTACGTTTTTTAGTTCCGAAAAATAAGCGTCTAACAGTTGACACTCTTTTTTCAAATTACGTTTTTTACAACTCAAGGAAACATCCCAAAGTAAACCAATAGAATTTGGGCTTTTCTTATGAATTTTAGTGTTTTCAAGAATCGTATTGGCATAAAAATAATGCTGATTATTGACAGATTGTACCACGACACTTGGAATTTCAGAACGAATTGGAATGGTAATCAACATTTTATCTTTGGGTTTGTAATTGCTTTTTTTGATAGAAATTTGATAACTCTGATTAAAATGTTCTAAGGCAATCAAACCTTCATCGGTAGTAATTGTTGGTTCTGATGAAGCTCCAATTATGGCAACATCCAATTCAAAAACATCCAATTGAACAGGATAACTACTCAACATTTGATAGGATAAATGCGTTGCATCAAAACTGCTTAATTCTTGTTCATATCCAATAATTACAATGCGTTCTTTGCCTGGCATTAACGGATAAATTCGAGTTCTAAAGTTGTTTCCTTCCACTTTCTCAAGCAAACCTGGATCAACTCGACGGTGTTCGATAGCTTCAAAAACCTGTTTTCCTTTGTTTTTATTTACAGGAACAGCTTCACGCATTTTATTATTAATATCAATGGCATATCTAGAAACCGAAACACCTTCGGGCAACGGAAACATTAATTCGGCTTCCATCTGACGGTTGGTTCCATTAAAAAAATGCATTTCGGTAGTTGTATAAGCTATATTTCCTACCACTTTTACATTGACTTTCAACTGACTCAAACGCACTAACAAAGAATCTTTACCTTTTACATTGAGTTGAGGACTTTGTGCTTGAACAAAAAATCCAATCCATAATAGCGAAATTAGAAGTATGTTTTTCATAAAATATAGTTTTTAATTGTTTATTGAAACTTGTATATTAAGTAAGAGCATCATTTTTACAAAAAGGTTGGGAAGTCGTTTTGTTTCTTATTCATATTAACTACTTTTATACTGTAAATTCAAAAATTCATGTCCAAACTTCCTCATATTACTACAAGCATTTTTTCTATAATGTCACAAATGGCAAACGAGTACAAAGCCATCAATCTTTCGCAAGGATTTCCTAATTTTCCTGTTGATGAACGTTTAAAAAATAGCGTGGCAAAATGGGCAAAAGAAGAAGTGCATCAATATTTACCAATGTCTGGTTTTCCGCCCTTATTAGAAAAAATTGCAACGCTTACGCAAAAATCCTACTACAGAAAAGTAAATCCTTTAACTGATGTTTTAGTCACAGCTGGTGCTACAGAAGGCATTTTTGCGAGCATTCAAGCATTGGTAAATCCGAAGGACGAAGTGCTGATTTTAGATCCGAGTTATGATTGTTATGAAACTCCAGTTTTACTTTGCAATGCTATTCCGAAACGAATCAATTTAAACGATGATTTTACTCCAAATTGGGAAGTTATTGGCAATGTCATGAACTCAAAAACTAGAATCATAATCATTAATAATCCGCACAATCCAACTGGGAAAATTTGGACCGAAAACGATTTTATTCAGTTAGAAAATTTATTGAATTTATATCCAAATCTACTTGTACTATCAGATGAAGTTTATGAATACATCACTTTTGAAAACAAACATATTTCGATAAATCAAAAAATAAATTTGAGAAATCGAAGTGTTATAGTTTCTTCTTTTGGAAAATCATTTCACATAACTGGCTGGAAAATTGGTTATCTCATTGCACCGGAACATTTGATGAAAGAAATTAAAAAAGTACATCAGTTTCTGGTTTTTAGCGTAAACAGCATTTCGCAATATGCTATCAATGATTATATGGAGGTCATTCAAGTTGAAGAACTAGGAAAATTTTACCAACAAAAAAGAGATTTTTTTAGAAATTTACTTGAGCAAACTAAATTCGATTTATTGCCATGCGAGGGTTCTTATTTTCAGATTGCATCTTATGCAAGTATTTGCGATGCTTCTGATTTGGATTTTACAAAAAAATTAGTGACAGATTATGGAGTTGCTACCATTCCGCTTTCGCCTTTTTATGCTGATGCAAAACAAACGCAATGCATCCGATTTTGCTTCGCGAAAGACGAAACTACTTTGCAAAATGCGGTGGAACTATTAATGAAATTGTAAAATTCTATTTACTATGCGCGCATAACAAATATTTTGATTATATTTGAAAAACAAATTAAACTAATATGGATTTTTCAGCAAAAATGCTTCGCGATGACGCGTTAAAAGGCAAAGTAATTATAGTAACTGGTGGCGGAAGTGGTTTAGGAAAAGCCATGACGCAATATTTTTTAGAATTGGGTGCCAATGTAGCCATCACTTCTCGTGATTTAGAAAAACTACAAAAAACAGCCGAAGAACTTACCACAGAAAACGGAGGAAAATGTTTGGCATTACAATGTGATGTGCGTCATTACGACCAGGTTGAAGCCATGCTTGCAGAAGTTTTAAAAGAATTTGGAAAAGTAGATGTATTGTTAAATAATGCTGCTGGGAATTTTATTTCACCAACCGAAAGATTATCTGCCAATGCATTTGATACCATAATTGATATTGTTTTAAAAGGTTCTAAAAACTGTACTTTGGCATTAGGAAAACATTGGATTGCAGCAAAACAAGAATCGGCTGTGGTTTTAAATATTGTAACTACTTATGCTTGGACAGGTTCGGGTTATGTGGTTCCAAGTGCGACTGCGAAAGCTGGAGTTTTAGCCATGACTAGAAGTTTGGCAGTAGAATGGGCAAAATATGGCATCCGAATGAACGCCATTGCTCCAGGTCCATTTCCAACAAAAGGTGCTTGGGAACGATTGTTACCAGGTGACTTAGCTTCTAAATTTGATATGACCAAAAAAGTACCTTTACGAAGAGTTGGAAACCACCAAGAGTTAGCCAATTTAGCGGCCTATTTAGTATCCGATTTTTCAGCTTATATGAATGGTGAAGTTGTAACGATTGATGGCGGTGAATGGCTTCAAGGCGCAGGAGAATTTAATATGCTAGAGCAAATTCCATCGGAAATGTGGGACATGCTTGAAGCAATGATAAAGAATAAAGGAAGTAAATAGTAGTTATCAGTGGTCAGTTTTAAGTGATCAGTTGAATACTTTATAAAACATAAGTCAGATTGAAATTTTCTTTCTGACTTTTTCTATTTAGCTGTATTCTACATTCTTTTCTGTTTACTCTCTTCTCATTATTCAAAAATTACAACATTGTTAACAAATAACACTTTCATAAACCATAAAAAATTGTATTTTTACCACTCAAAATTTGAATAGAATAAATGGGCAAAATCATTGCAATAGCCAATCAAAAAGGTGGTGTAGGAAAAACGACAACTACGGTAAATTTAGCCGCATCATTGGGTGTTTTAGAGAAAAAAGTGTTGTTAATTGATGCCGATCCGCAAGCTAATGCGAGTTCGGGATTAGGCATTGATGTGGAAGGAGTTGAGATAGGAACTTATCAAATTCTTGAACACAGCAATATTCCTGAAGATGCCATAATAAAATCAACTTCACCAAATGTAGATGTGATTCCAGCACACATTGATCTTGTTGCTATCGAAATTGAATTGGTAGACAAGGAAAATCGTGAATATATGCTGAAACAAGCGTTGGAAAGTATCAAAGACAAATATGATTATATTTTAATTGATTGTGCACCATCACTAGGTTTGTTAACGTTAAATGCCTTGACTGCTGCAGATTCTGTAATCATACCTATTCAGTGTGAATATTTTGCATTGGAAGGTTTAGGAAAATTATTAAACACGATAAAAAGTGTTCAAAAAATACACAATCCAGAATTGGACATTGAAGGATTGCTTTTAACCATGTATGATTCGCGTTTACGCCTTTCAAATCAAGTTGTTGAAGAAGTTCAAAAACATTTTAACGATATGGTTTTCAAAACGATAATCCAAAGAAATGTAAAATTAAGTGAAGCACCAAGTTTTGGTGAAAGTATCATTGCCTTCGATGCAACGAGTAAAGGAGCTACCAATTACTTGAGTTTGGCAGAAGAAGTTATCAAAAAAAACAGCAATTAATTTATGACAAAAGCAATAAAAAAACAAGCTTTAGGACGCGGTTTATCAGCACTTTTAAAAGATCCTGAAAACGACATTAAATCGGTAGATGATAAAAATGCAGATAAAGTTGTTGGCAATATATTGGAAGTTGATATCGAATCAATCGAAATCAATCCGTTTCAGCCTAGAACTAATTTTAATGAAGAATCATTAAAAGAATTAGCATCATCTATAAAAGAACTTGGTGTTATTCAGCCAATTACCGTTAGAAAACTTGATTTTAATAAATACCAATTAATCTCGGGAGAACGTCGTTTGCGTGCTTCTAAGTTGGTTGGAATGACTACAATTCCTGCCTACATTCGTATTGCTAATGATAATGAATCATTGGTAATGGCATTGGTAGAAAATATACAACGTCACGATTTAGACCCAATAGAAATTGCTTTGTCTTACCAACGTTTGATTGAAGAAATTCAATTGACTCAAGAGCAAATGAGTGAACGTGTTGGAAAAAAACGTTCTACAATTACCAATTATTTACGTCTTTTAAAATTAGATCCAATTATCCAAACTGGAATTCGTGATGGATTCATCAGTATGGGACATGGTCGTGCCATGATTAATATTGAAGATCAAGATATTCAGACCGATATTTATCAAAAAATTGTAAGTCAAAATCTATCTGTTCGTGATACAGAAGCTTTAGTAAAAAAACACCAAGATGGACTAAAACCTGCAGCTGCGAAAGCTAAAACAGGAAGTTCATTTGCAGTTGCCGAAGATCAAAAGAAAGCATTTACCAATTTCTTTGGAGCTAAAGTAGATGTAAAAGTTGCTGGTAATGGGAAAGGGAAAATTGCTATTCCATTTCACTCTGAAGAAGATTTTAATCGCATCGTTAAACTAATAAACGGTTAGTGGTTAGGTCATTTTATATAATTATTTTGGTCTTCCTATTGGGAAGCTCTACATCATTTGCTCAAAAAGAATTGGGTGGAGGATTAATTGCTTTAGATTCAATTAAAGAAACCAAAATTAATCCTTTGGCACCAGCAAAAGCAGCATTTTACTCGGCTGTTTTACCAGGAATGGGACAAGCCTATAATAAAAAATATTGGAAAATTCCTTTGGTTTATGGTGCTTTAGGAACCAGTATTTACTTCTACATCAATAACAATAAAAAATACCATCAGTATAGAGATGTTTATAAAAGACGTCTTGAAGGTTACACTGGAGATGAATTTTCTTACCTTGATGACACTAGATTGATAGCTGCGCAAAAATTCTATCAAAAAAACAGGGATTTATCCGCATTGATAACAGCACTTTTTTACATATTAAATATTGTTGATGCTAATGTTGATGCGCATTTGATGCAATTTAATGTCAATGATAAACTTACTGTTAAGCCAAATTTGTACAGAAATGAAATTACTTCAAGGCAAAATTTAGGCATCAGTATGTCTATAAAATTATAAATTTCTCTTAAAATTTGTAACAAACATTATTATTAGTAAACTAATCTTAAATGAAAATAGCACTTCTTGGATACGGAAAAATGGGTAAAGTAATTGAACGAATTGCTTTAGAAAGAGGTCATGAAATTGTAGTACGAAAATCAAGTTCCGATGATTATACAGGATTAGAAAATGCAGATGTAGCTATAGATTTTAGCGTTCCTGATGCAGCTGTTGCAAATATTACTGAATGTTTAAACTCTGGAATTCCAATAGTATCTGGAACAACTGGATGGTTGGAAGATTATCATAAAATGGAAAACTTGTGTAAAGAGAAAAACGCAGCTTTTATTTATGGTTCAAATTTTAGTTTAGGCGTTAATTTGTTTTTTGAATTGAATGATTATTTAGCAAAAATGATGTCAAAATTCAATCAATATAACGTTTCGATGGAAGAAATTCATCACATACAAAAACTTGATAAACCAAGTGGAACAGCAATTTCATTAGCAAACGGAATAATAAATAACACAAAATACAACGATTGGTCAATAGAGAATCCGACAGCTGAAGAGGTCTTTATTGATGTAAAAAGAATAGATTCTGTTCCCGGAACACACTCCATTTTTTACACATCGGAAGTAGACACAATAGAAATAAAACACACAGCTCACAATAGAGATGGATTTGCCTTAGGATCAATAATTGCAGCCGAATGGTTGATTGGGAAAAAAGGCGTTTTCACAATGCGTGATGTACTTAATTTAAAATAAAACATAAAGTTCAAAATCAATTAATTTTTTAAACTTTTCAAATCTTAAAAAAATAAAAATATGACACTATATCAATGGTTTATCTTTTTTCTTGGCGTTCAATTAATCCATTATTTGGGAACTTGGAAATTATATGAAAAAGCAGGTAGAAAAGGTTGGGAAGCTGGAATTCCTATATATAATTCTATCATTTTGATGAAAATCATTAATAGACCAACATGGTGGACATTTTTGCTTTTTGTACCAGTAATAAACTTAATTATGTTTCCTATCGTTTGGGTAGAAACACTTAGAAGTTTTGGAAAAAACTCAACATTAGACACCTTTTTAGGAATTATCACTTGTGGATTTTATATTTACTACATCAATTATACTCAAAATGTAACTTATATTTCAGACAGAAGCACTATTGCTACAAGCAAAACTGGCGATACTGTAAGTTCCTTATTATTTGCAGTAATTGTTGCAACATTTGTTCATACCTACTTTATTCAACCATTTACAATTCCGACTTCTTCATTAGAAAAATCGTTATTGGTTGGTGATTTTCTTTTTGTAAGTAAATACAATTATGGCGCAAGAGTTCCTATGACAACTATTGCAGCTCCAATGGTTCACGATACTTTACCTATTATCAA